>SLJA01000350.1 GCA_007135355.1 Wenzhouxiangella sp. | reverse complement strand
GGTGTCATCGCGCAGGACAAAGCCGCGCGGCAAGTCGCGGCGTCGCGCTTCGCGCTCGCGCCATTCGGCCAGACGTGCCAGACGCTCCAGCGCGTCGTCTGCCAGGTTGCCGGCGCCTTTGACCCGCAGCAGAGCCGGTTCGGACGCCGGCTGGCACGCAGCATCAACCAGACGGTCGCAGTCCTGGCGTAGCCATGCCAGCCGGCCCTGGCGATCCAGCGCCTCAGCCAGGACCTCTCTCAGCCGGGGTAACCAGATCACATCCTGGGCCGCATACGTGGTCAGATCCCGCGTCAGGGGCCGTTTCCGCCAGTCTGAACGCGCTTTGCCTCCGGGCAGCTCCACTTCCAGCACTTCGGCGACCAGGCTTTCGTACCGGCACTGCAGTGGATAGCCGAGCAAGGCCGCGGCGATCTGCGTATCGAACAGCGGGCGGGGCACGACCGCACACAGAATTCTCAGTACCTCCAGGTCTTCGCCGACGCTGTGAAGGATGTTGTCCTGGTCGGCTTGCCCAAGCAAGCGAGCCAGCGATGGCATGCTGGGCAGAGCGACAGCATCCAGCAGATAGATTGCCTGCCCGTCGCTGATTTGAACCAGACCCGGCTGCGGGTAAAACGTCCGCTCCCGGACAAACTCGGTGTCCAACGCCAGCGCTGGAGCGCCCAGCCAGCGTTCGACCAGGGCTGCGAGTTGGCCGGCATCGCTGATCAGGCGGGCATGGCTGACCGCGTTGGCGGCCAGGGTGCGGTCAGTTTCGGATGCGGTGGCTTTCAGGTTTGGCATGGGCGCATGGCTGATGGGCAGTGGGTCGGGGGATCAGTCCGGACATTCGAGCGCCATTCCCGCCCACTTGGGCCTGGGTGGTCAGAGCGTGCCTTTTTCCGGATAATGCCCAGGCGAGCGTGGATTGGACCTTTCCGGCGTCTGCGCGGGCGAAACCTTGAACTGAGCCTGAGTTGTTGCTCTTTATGCTTGATATTGTCTCATGCCTGGCGTTGCGGGCAGGCATTCGAACAAGGCTGCTTGTGGCGGTCAGCGCGGCCTGCCTGGCCGCCTTGCTGTTGATGCCTGAGCGCTTGGTGGCCGAAGCGAATCGGCCGGATGCGTCGACTGCCGAGACGGTGGCGGTCGGGGCGGAGCTTGAAAAGCTGCTGCTGGAGGCCGAAAAGGCGCTGCAGCGCGGATGGCTGTTGGCCCCGCGCGGCCGAAGTGCGGTGGACTTCTATGCCCGGGCGCTTGAGTTGGATCCAGCCAACGAAACGGCCAAAGCGGGCCTGAGCGGGGTGCAGCGCCGACTCGTCGACGAGGCGATTGCGCTGGCGCAAGTGCAGGATCATGAAGCGGCGGCGCGCGTGCTGAATCAGGCCGCGGCCCTGAACGAGGATCCGCTGCTTGTCGCCTGGGGCCGCGCTCGGCTGACCCATATCCGCCAACAACAGTTGGCGGACGCGGAAGCGGACATCGAGATGAAGATTGAGCGGGGTCGTTTTGATCAAGCCGAGGAGCGCGTTACCGACTTGATCGCCATGGGCATGGAGCGTTCGCGCATCAATCTCCTGCGTTCGCGCTTGTCCTATGCTCGACGGTACGGGGCCCTGCGCCCCGGTCAGATTTTTTATGATCCATTTGTGGACGGCGAGCATGCCGGACCGCTGATGGTGGTGATTCCGTCCGGCAGCTTCATGAAGGGCTCGCCGGACAACGAAGCGGGACGGCAGCGCCACGAGGGCCCGCGCTACCGGGTGACCTTCGAGCGCGGGTTCGCGTTGGCCCGGACCGAAACCACGGTGGGCGAGTTCGGCTTGTTCGTTGAACAGACCGAATATCAGACCGACGCCGAGCGGATTGGCTGGTCGCGCGTGTATGAACCGCGGTCGGGTCGCATGACCCGCCGTAATCGGGTCAACTGGCGGCATGATTACCTCGGGCGAGAGGCCGCTGCCGATCTGCCGGTGATTCATGTGTCCTGGCGCGACGCGGCGGCTTATGCCGACTGGCTGGCCGAGCAAACCCAGCAGCCCTACCGGCTGCCGTCCGAGGCGGAGTTCGAGTACGCGCTGCGGGCTGGCACACAAACCCGATACTGGTGGGGTGAGGGTTCGCCAACCGAGCCGGTGGAAAACCTGACCGGCGACGGCGATCTGTCGCCCACCAATAGTCGCTGGAATGTGGCCTTTCCGCGTTATACCGATGGTTTCTGGGGTCCGGCGCCGGTCGCCTCGCTCGCACCCAACCCCTTCGGCTTGTACGACATGGGCGGCAACGTCATGCAGTGGACCCTGGATTGCTGGCACGACAGTTTTGTCCGCGCCCCGGTGGATGGCAGCGCCTGGATCAATCCGGGTTGTACCCATCGCGTCATCCGCGGTGGTTCATGGAGCAGTACGCCGGACATGTCGCGCTCTGCGTTCAGGGTGTCAGGTGCGGAAGACTCGCGCGATATGCGTCTGGGGTTCCGCGTGGCCAGAGACATCTGAGTCGCCGCCCGGCGCATGAGCTGATCCCGCCCTGATGGAGTCGTCGCAGCTCATTCGATATCTTCGGCAAGCTGATGCGTCCCGATCTGGCCACGGACAAGCGCCGCATGCTGCTCATCTCGCGGCTCAGCACGGTACTGATCGGGCTGTCGGCCCTGTTGCTGGCCCTCTACATCCAGCGCATCATCGAGCTGCTGCTGCTTTCCTACACCATGTATGCTGCCGGCGTGTTCGTGCCGGTGGTGCTGGGTCTGTACTGGTCACAAGGTAACGCGGCCGGCGCAGTCGCGGCGATCGTGGGCGGATCGCTGGCCACCCGAAGTCAGGACTCCTGAAGGTATTCCAGGGCCTTGTTTTTGTTGGTGCCGGGGGCGGGAATCGAACCCGCACTCTGTCTCCAGAACCGGATTTTGAGTCCGG
>SLJA01000198.1 GCA_007135355.1 Wenzhouxiangella sp. | reverse complement strand
GATCAGGCCAACCGCCCGGCGCTGTCGGCCATGCAGGTGCTCGACCGCATCGAGGATCCGCGCTTCACCCACGAGCTGGGTCTGTTCAACCTGGAGGCCAACCTGTCCCCGCTGGAGCTGGGCGGCGACTGTCTGCGCCGACTCGAGGCCGAGGCCAACGAGTTGTTGCAGCTGGGGCGCGAAGCGGCAGCTGAAGTTGGCAGTCGGATTGCCCTGGTGGGCATCTTGCCGACGCTGACCAAGGAACACCTCAGCCTTGAGGCGATGGTGCCGACGGCTCGTTACTTTGCCCTCAACGAGGCGTTGCTACGTCTGCGCGGCAAACACTTTCAGATTTCCATCAAGGGCATCGACCAGCTGAGCTTTGATCATGACAACCTGATGCTGGAGGCTTGCAACACCAGTTTCCAGGTGCATTTTCAGGTTGATGCCGACGAGTTCGCCCATCTCTACAACATTGCGCAGGCCGTCACCGGCCCTTTATTGGCGGCCTGTGTCAATTCTCCCATCCTGCTGGGCAAACGGTTATGGCATGAAAGTCGTATTGCCGTTTTCGAGCACTCGATTGACGCGCGTTCGCAAGCCCACGCGGCCCGAGGGCACAAGCCGCGCGTGCACTTTGGCGACCAGTGGGTGGACGAATCCGTCATCGAGATTTTCAAGGAGGATATCGCCCGCTTCCGGGTCATTCTGACCACCGAATTCGAAGACGACCCGATCGGCATGGTCGAGCGCGGCGAGGTGCCCAAACTGAACGCGCTGCGTTTGCATAACGGCACGGTCTATCGCTGGAACCGCGCCTGCTATGGCATCTCGGATAACGGCAAACCCCATCTGCGCATCGAGAACCGAGTGATCCCTTCGGGTCCGACGGTGCTGGACGAGGTCGCCAACGCCGCATTCTTCTTCGGCATGATGGCGCGCCTGTCCCGCTCGGTCGGCGATATTCGAAAGCATTTCAATTTCAGCGATGTAAAGGCCAATTTCATGGCCGCGGCTCGCGAAGGCCTGCGTGCGCAGATGATCTGGTTCGACGACGAACAGATGACTGCCCAGCAGTTGATTCTTGACAAGCTTTTGCCGCTGGCTCAGGAGGGGCTGGAAGAAGCGGGCATCAATGCCGACGACGTTGACCGCTACCTCGGTGTCATCCGCCAACGGGTCGAGCGTCGGCGCACCGGCGCGCGTTGGCAACTGGAATCGCTGGAGCGTATGCGCGGTGCCGCCAGCACCCATGAATGCTTGCGGGCACTGACAGCCAGCATGATCGAGCAATCACAATCCGGTCAGCCGATCGCGGGCTGGGTTCTGGCCGATTTTTGTCCGACCCAGGACTGGCGGGAAAGCTACCGCACGGTTGGCCAGTTCATGGCCACCGATCTGTTCACGGTCCGTCCCGACGATATTGTCGATTTTGCGGCCTCGCTGATGGAATGGCGTTACGTGCGCCATGTTCCGGTCGAGGATGATTCGGGTCAATTGCTGGGTCTGGTGTCGCATCGACAGCTGCTGCGCCTCATTGCCCGAGGCTCGCGCGATGGTGCGCCGGTGACCGTCCGCGACATCATGCACCCGGAGCCAATGGCGGTGAGCCCGGATACGCCCACCGTTGAGGCAATCCGCCTGATGCGCGAGAAACGGTTGAGCTGTCTGCCGGTGGTCGATGAAGAGCGCAAGTTGCTGGGTCTGGTCACAGAACATGATCTGGTTGGCGTTGCCGGCCGTTTGCTGGAGTCGTACCTGGCAGATAGCGCATGAGGCGCAGTCTGCTGGCGGTCGTGCTGCTGATCACCCTGGCGGCATGTGCCCGCCCGGACGACGAGACTCGGATCCGTCAACATCTCGATGCCATGAGCGCCGCTCTGGCGGACGGGCATCGGCGCGCTTTCATGGCGCCCTTGGCCGAGGACTTTGCCGCCGAGACCTGGGATCTTGATCGGGCCGGCGTCCAGCTGTTACTGGTCCGCGAGTTCCGGCAGCATCAAAGAATTCGCGCCCGCGTGTTCGATATCGACGTCGAGTTGTTTGAAGATGATCGAGCCACGGCTAGCTTTCAGGCCGTTTTGACCGGCGGCAGCGGCCTGCTCCCGGAGCAGGGCAGCTGGTATCGAGTCAGCACCGGGTGGCGACGTAGCGATACCGATTGGGAATTGATCCAGGCGCGCTGGGAGCGCGTCGCCGGGCGCTGATTCTCAGGTTTTGAGAACCGCCGGGCTCAGGCTTGGCGGTATGACGAATGATCCGTCCATTCCCCTCGCGCCGCCCCTGTCGCACTGGTTCGTAAAGCGTTTTTCGCAGCCCACCGCCGTGCAGGCGGCGGCCTGGCCGCGCATTCTTTCAGGGCGGCACTGCCTGATCAGCGCCGGGACCGGTCAGGGCAAGACCCTGGCGGCCCTGCTGCCGCTGCTGGAGCAGCGTCTGGCCGGAGTGGAGGCCGGGATGGTGCTGTACATCTCGCCGCTGCGCGCCCTGGCGGCCAATCTGCAGGCCGGGCTGAGCGAGCTGTTCGAGCAACTACCCTGGCCAGGGGGCGCGCTGAATATTGCCGTGCGCAGTGCCGATACACCGCAATCGGAGCGACGCCGCCAGCTGATGCGGCCGCCTGACGTGCTGCTGACCACGCCGGAATCGCTATTTGTCCTGCTCGGCAGCGCGCGCGGCCGCGCACTGCTGGCCCGGACTCGCGCCGTGGTCATCGATGAACTGCATGCCTATCTGGGTACCAAGCGGGGCGCGCATCTGGCTCTGTCGCTGGAACGTTTGCAGTACCTCAAAGGACAGGCGAGCTTGCAGAGAATCGGCCTGAGTGCCACGGCACGACCAGCCGCCCGGGCAGCCCGATTTCTGGTCGGGACCGGCCGACGCTATTGTCTGATCGAGGGCGGGCGCCAGCCGTCGATCGATGTTTGCGT
>SLJA01000079.1 GCA_007135355.1 Wenzhouxiangella sp. | reverse complement strand
TGAGCAGGATGTTTTCGATTTCTTCCGGGCTCGAGAAACGACCGTCGGTGCGCGCCATCACGTCAAACTGCGGCGAGGTGATGTTGCCGGCTGCCACATTGACATTCTCCCGGGCCAGCTGGTCGGCAACGTCGCGCAGGCTCAAGCCGTAGGAGCGCAGACGGTCCTGGTCCAGCACCACTTCGATTTCGCGCACCTGGCCGCCCGCGGCCTCGACCGCGGCCACGCCCTCAATCGACTGCAGCTGGGGCACCAGCCGCTGTTCCACCCAGTCGCGCACGTCGCGCGGCGGACGCACCGGCGAGGAAAACCCGGCCCGCCAGATCGACCATTCGCCCGGATCCCACTTGCGCAGGCGCGGCGGCTCAATATCGGCCGGCAGCCGCTGGCGCGCGGTCTCGAGCTGGCGAGCCGCATTCTGCATGGCCACATCGAGATCGACGCCGTGTTCGAAGATCAGGTTGACGTTGGTTCGACCCTCCGAAGCCCGGCTGGAAATTCGGCTCAGGTTTTCAACCGAAGACAGCGATCGCTCGAGCACGCGCGTGACCTGCTCTTCCATGACCTCGGGCGCTACGCCAGGATAGTTGACCGTCACACGCACCAGCGGGAATTCCACTTCCGGCAGCAAGTTGACCGGCAGACGATCGACAAAGAACAGGCCCAGCACCAGCACCACTGAAGCGATGGCCAGGGTGCCGACCGGGCGGCGGATGGCGGCATGGGTCAAGCCGCTGTAATAGCGGGTGCCACGGGCCGGATCATGTTGCTGATTTTGCTCTGTCACAGTGCTCTTCCTTCTAGCTCAGCAAGTCGACCACGCGCACGCGCTCGCCGGCCGTCATCTCCATCGGGTTGGCCGAGATGACCCGGTCGCCTGGCACCAGCCCCGACAAGACCTCGCGCCAGGCGCCGCGAATCACGCCCGGCTCGATGACGCGTCGTTCGAGGCGCTCATCACCATTGACTACCATGACGAAGAACTCTCCTTCGGATTCAGCCACGGCGCCCGCCGGCACGGCGAGGGCATCCTCGCGCCGTTCAACCAGCAGGCGGGCACGGGCCAGGAATCCTGGCCGCACACCATGGGCCAGCGCATCGGGCAATTCCACCTCCACGGTAATCAGGCGCGAGTCGACTTCAGCGGCCGGGAAAATGCGCCGGATCAGTCCGGCCAACTGCTCGATCTGGGTCACGGCGTCGATGTTGACCACCACTGGATCGCCCACTCTCAAGTTACCCACATCCAGCTCCGAGACACCCAGGCGCACGACCAGGGCGGACAGGTCGGCAATGGAAAACAGGGCTGCATGGCGGGCGATCGCCTCGCCGGGCTCAATGTAGCGCGCCACCACCGTGCCGTCGATACTCGAACGCACCGTACCGAATTCGACGCGCGTTTCCCACAGCTCGACCTCGGTCCGAGCAATGGACAGCTCGGCCCGCGCGGCTTCATAGCTGGCCACGTCCACGTAGCCACGTTCGCGCAGCTGCTCCAAACGCTCGAAAGTGGCCTCACGCTCACGCAGCCGCGCCCGGGCCCGGGCCAGCTCGGCCTGCTGTTCTCGTACATCGATTCGGGCCAAAACCTGGTCGGCGCTGACCGGATCGCCCTCTTCCACCAACACGTCGGTCAATACGCCATCAGTGCGGCCCGCCAGGCGGATGGTGCGCAGGGGTTCAACCGCATTGGATACCGTGATGACCCGAGACAAGTCTCGCGGTTGAATCTCCAGGGCCTGAACCGGCATCGGCCGGGCTTCACGCTGGCCGGAGGCCGCCTGCTCTGTCGTCTCGGCGCAGGCGGAGAGCAGCAGCAATGTCGCAGTAACTAAAAAAAGTGCGCGTTTATACACGGCAGGTTCGATAGCGGGCGGTGTCAAACGTTCCATGATAACCACCGCCCCCGCCAACAAGAATGAATTCGTGCGCGCGCCTCGCCGTTAAAGGTGTTCTGCCAGGAAGGACGCCAGTCCTTCGCGGTAGCTCTGCTCGGACAGCAGAAAGCCGGTGTTGTGGGACCCGCGCAGCTCGAGCAGACCGCGCGGCCGCGGTGCGGCCTCCAGCAAGGCCTGGCCATGACTGAACGGCACGATTTCATCGTCCGGACTATGAATAATGAGCGTCGGCTGATCGCTGCGCTTGAGGGCCGAGCGCGCATCAAACTCCAGTCGCGCCAGCAGCCGCACCGGTAACCACCAGTAGATGTCCGCGGCGATATCAGGCACCGATGTGAAGGTCGACTCCAGGATCAGGGCCGCCGGAGTCTTGCGCGCGGCCAGTTCGGCGGCCACAGCGCCGCCCAGGGAACGGCCAAACAGCACAATTTGGTCCGGCGCCACGCCGGCTTCATCCAACAGCCAGTGCCAGGCCGCTTCCGCGTCCAGATAAAGCCCCGCCTCGGTGGAACTACCGCTGCTTCGGCCATAACCACGGTAGTCATACATCAGTACGCTCAAGCCCAGTGCGTTGAAAATCCTCAGACTGTCCAGGCGATGCGAAATGTTGCCGGCGTTGCCATGGCTGAAATGCAGCACCGCCACCGGTTCGGGATGCGGCACCCACCAGGCATGCAGGCGTTCCCCATCCTCGGTGTCCAGCCACAGCTCGTGGTAAGCCAGACCGATATCGGCCGGACTCGCCACCAACTCGCGCCCGCCGATATGCGGCAGAAATACCAGCCGCGGCTGGAACACGAACAGAACAGCCGTCAACCCCACATAAACCAGGATCAACAGCAGCAGGAAACGCAGCACAACCGGAACTCCGTATCTCAGGCAGACAAACCTCGGACCACATCAGTTTGCCAGCGTTGCAAAACCGCATTATCATACGCAACTCGAAATTGTTCGGGCGATTAGCTCAGCGGGAGAGCACTGTCTTCACACGGCAGGGGTCGCTGGTTCGAACCCAGCATCGCCC
>SLJA01000019.1 GCA_007135355.1 Wenzhouxiangella sp. | reverse complement strand
GTTGCGCTCGCGGGCCGGAAACCAGAATCTCACGCACGTCCCGAGCCAGCGGTTCGGTGAAATCCACATGCGCTGAACGGCTGTCGGTCACGGTCAGGTTGGCGGCAATGATGTCACCGCGCCCTTCCAGCAGCCAGGGAATCAGGCGGTCGCGGGTGACCGGTACGTAAACGACGCGCGCGCGCAGATGGCCCTGGTCCAGGCGCTGATTGAGGAAGTCTTCGAAGGCTTCCATGAACGAATGCGACAGGCCGCGCTGGCTGCCGCTGCCGTCGACAAAAAAGAAGGTGCGGCTGTAGGGCACCAGGGCGCGAATCTGGCGACGTTCAAGCATGCCGTCAAGATCGCCATGCCAGACACCGAGCAGCGGATCGGCGATATCAGCCAGGGGATCCTGTGGCGGTTCGTCGCGTCCGCAGCCACTGACCAACAGCAGGGTCAGCGCGAGGCCGACCGTAGCCAGCGTAAACCGAACAGCTGGATGCTTCATTCCGCTGTATGGTCGGCCAATCCGAATTGCTCGAGCATGAACTCCGCCTCACGGCGGTGGTAGAAAAGCCGGTTCGACAGGCGCCGCCAGCCGTGGCCTTCATCCCTGAAACGGATATAGGGGGCGTCGATGCCGTTGGCGCGCAGGGTGCGGACCATCACTTCGGTCTCGTAGATCTCGACCCGGCGGTCGTTGACCCCGTGCGAGTACAGCACCGGCACGTTGATCTGGTCGGCCTGGCGGATCGGCGAGTATCGCGTGTAGAAGTCCAGCCAGCGCTGCTCGCGGATGTCGCCATACTCGATGATGTCCGAGGCCTTCAGCGCCGGCGAGGCCACCTGCAGGGCGGTGACCCAGTCGGCCACGCCGAACAGCGACACGCCGGCAATGAAGTAGCCGGGGTGATTGGCCAGCACCGCGTTGACCGCGTAGCCGCCGTAGGAACCACCGCGCACGATAGCGCGCGAGGCATCGACCCGGCCATCCTCGCGGAAAAACTCCAGCATGTCGACCAGGTCGCGGATGCTGTCGAGGCGCCGCTCCTGATCATCCAGGGTCACGAAGGTGTGCCCAAAGCCGGTCGAGCCGCGGATATTGGGGCGGAACACCGCAATGCCGCGGCCGAGCAGGTACTGGGTGGCACCGGAGAAGGTGGCCATGGACTGGGCGGTCGGGCCGCCGTGCACGTCGAACACCACCGGCGGCGGGCCGTCATCCAGGCGCGCGTCTGCGCGCGGCAGGTAAAGCAGGCCCTGCAGCACCACGCCGTCGCGAGCTTCCATCCGGATGGATTCCGGCTGCACCAGGCGCTCAGGATCTAGACCGGCCAGGTTGGCCGCCCACAGGGTTTCGGCCGACCCGCTGGCCAGATCCCACAGCAGCAGATCACCGGGCGTGGTCGCGCCGTTGACTACCAATGAAGCCTTGGCGCTGCCGCGCGGGCAGGACAGGGCATAGACGCCGGGCGGGACTTCCGGGGTGGCCAGCGCGCGGTCTTCGACGAGATCGCGGCCGTGCAGGCGGAAGAAGCCGTCCTCGTTGGTGGTCCAGATCAGGAAGCGATCGTCCTCGCCACACAGCTGCACGTTGTCGATGTCGTGGTCGGCCTCGACCAGCACCTCGACTTCATTGGTGGCGATGGTGCGCCGGACCAGGGCGCGGAACTCGCGATCCTCGTTGGAGGTGTGGAAGACCTGCTCACCGTCCACGCTCCAGGCAAAGCCGCCGTTCTGGGTGTTGGCGCGGCGCTCCGGCTGCGACAGCGTGCTGACTTCACCGGATTCCAAGTCGAGCCGGAACAGGTTGTTGGAGTCCTCGCCCACGGCCTGGGTCATCAGCAGCGATTTGCCGTCCGGGGCAATCGAGCGCGGCCACCAGGCGAACTCGCCCTCGAAGATCATGGTCTGCTCGCCGGTTTCGGTATCGCGGGTGTAAATGTCGAAATCCAGGCCGTTGCGCTCGGTCGAGGCGAACACGATGGTGCGATCGTCCGGCAGCAGGCCGCCGAAAAAGCGGAAGGCGCCGGGCAGGGCCGGCACCAGTTCGGCCTCGCGCTTGCCGTCGACGCTGATGCGGAAATAGGCCTCCTGTTCGTCACCGGCATTGTCGGCGCCGTAGACCAGGCTCTGCCCGTCCGGCGCCCAACGGAAGAAGGTGATGCCGTTGCCGAAGGTCAGCTGGCGCGCCTGCGAGCCATCGGTGGGGATCAGCCACAGCTGCGGCTCGCCGGTGATCGACTTCGATACGGCCACGTAGTCGCCGGTCGGCGACATCTGCGCGCCGGATACGCCCTGCACCAGCAGGAAGCGGGCGATGTCGGCCGGGAATTCACCGGCCAGACCAATGCGGATCGGCTCCGGTGTGGGCTCGATGGCTTCCAGATTTTCGTCCGGGCCTTCGCCGGGGCCGGGCGGCTCGGCAGCCATCACGACCGTCAGCGGCAGGGCAGTGCCGAGGGCGAGCAACAGGGTTTTGAACGCGCGCATAGAAACCTCTCGATTCGGCCGCTTGGCGGCCGGAAGTCTTTGGGAAAGCCAACAGGAGACCCTGCGCCGGCTGACGAAAAGTCTCGGAAAGAATGCAGCTTTTTAAGTATAGCCCAAGAAAGACCAAGCCCTGTTTGCGCGGGATTGGGCTTGGCGCGCGGGCACCGCGCGCCGCGGAACTGGGCATTGAAACTCAGACATTCGATGCGGCACCCGGCGCCTTGGTTCGCAGCGTGTAACGCGGGTTGACTGATTTCTGGGGGGGTACAATCCTCGCCGGGGCGTTGACAACAAACAGTAGGAGCGTGCAATGACTAAAGTACCCGTTGATTTTTGGCGTAAATTGAGCCATCGCCACTTGGCCGCCAATGCATTCGCAAGCCTGATTCTTTCGCTTTTGCTAGGTGCTACATCAGTGGCCTTTGCCACGGAACGCGTGGGTCGCTT
>SLJA01000058.1 GCA_007135355.1 Wenzhouxiangella sp. | reverse complement strand
GGTGTTTGCCGGCCTTGTTCGTCGATGAAGGCGTGCAACGTCAGCCACTGGTCACCGCCGTTCAAGAACAATCCGTCCAGATGTTCAGTCAGTTGCAGGGTGGCTGCAGGATCGTCGCAGAGTTTCTGCTGTAGCTGGAAGGCCTCCGGATAAACGCGTTCCCGCTCCCAGGTGCCCAGCAGTTCGGCCTGGAATTGGGCCAGATCCTCGCAACGGCCGGCTGCGCGGGCCGCGCTGAAGGCGCGGTCCAGGGGCAGCCAGTACACCTCGGCGCCGGCCTGCTCGAACACTTGTCGGTAAAAGTCCAGCGCATCGTAAGGATCCCGCGATGACGCGGTGGAAATGCCGATTCGTGGTCGCTCGCGGCCACTGGTCTCGCGCGCCATGGCCACGAAGCGTTGGAAAATGTCAATGGCGGCCTGACTCTGACTGTCTTTCAGGTGCACTTCTTCGCGCTGTGAGCCGATCGGCTCCTGCAAGTGATCGAAGAGTTGCCATCTTGCGCGATCGTCCAGGCCCCCATACCAGGCCGGGATGGCGGTACTGAGCTGGTCACTTAACCAGCGCCGGCTCATGGGCGCATATTCGGCAGCCAGTTTCTCAAGGACCGCCCGCCATTCGCGCGCGGTCGCACTGTCGGCTGGCTCGCCCAGGCTGGCCAGCCAGCGCTCGATGCGGGCCGGGGCAGGGTGATAGGCGTGCTGTTCCAGCGCCTCTTCCGACCAGCTCACTGCCGGGATGCAGTTGGGCGACATGGATGTGCAAACGGGAAGATGGCCCCCGGCCAGAAGAATCTGGGTGTGGCCGGGCTGGGCCGGCATGACGACCAGTACGGCCAGACAGAGCAGGAACCGGTGCAACATGAGCATGGTCTGGGTCGAGGGGTTCTCTCAAGCTACCGCAGGCTGTGGGCTTCGGCAAGCGCGCCGGGTTTTGCGGGATCGTTTGGACCAAGCACCTAAAGCGCGACGGAAACTTGTTTCAGCATGCGCTCGACAGTGAAATAGTCGATGCGACCGGATTCCAGGTTTTCCAGTTCCTGTGCGCTGGAACAGACAATTTCCCCTAGCGCCTCGAAGCCTCCGACAATGCCGGCCAGGCCCTCGGCGCGCGAGCGGCGCTGATGGCGGGGAACGAAATAGAGGTCCAGTTTTGCGCCCGTCTGAGTGGCGATGATGTTGGCGCTGGCATCGTCTTCGGCGCCCGGGCCTGTAAGCCATTCACCCGCCCAGGCCAGCGCTTGTTGGCGGACCGAATCCGGATCTCCCTGCCAGTGCGCAAAGCTCAAGGGGTAGCCGCGGGTCTTGGTATCAGCGATCCGGTCTTCGTTGCCGCCCAGAGCATTCCGGGCGGCGATCTCCAGCGGCATTTTGTCGTACAGGTCAGCGCGCGGAATGGCATGCAGGTGCAGGTGATAAGGGATTGAAGCCCCGGCGCCGACGCCATTGTAGAAGTTCAGCCAGCCGGGTAGCAAGGCGGCGATGTCGATCAGGTCCGAGATCAGCTCTTTCAGGTTAGGCCCGCCCGCGCTGTGCCAATGCTGCGGTATGTGTTCGCGGCTGGCCAGTACGGCATGGCCGACAACCAGCGGGAACGGATTCATCCAGGCGGTGTAGCGATTATTGACGGCACGCAGGCGATAGCCGGTCTCGGTGCCGTGCTGTTGCCACCAGATGTTGTCGCCGCACAGGAAACAGCCGCTGTTGATCGCCCGCTCCGGTTCGGCCCGCTGGGCGATTCCGGCGCCCCGAAAGCGGCGCGCCCGCGCCGGGTTGTACTGGGCGCTGAAGAAGCATTCCGGCCGGTTCGGGTGCGGAAAGCGAAAACGGCGCAGCTCCTTGAGTTCATCGCGGATAAACCCGGTTTGCAGCTGGTGTTCGTGCAGGGCGGACAAGGCGGCAGCCAGACCGGCCCGCTGTTCGATCAGCGACAGCTGGAGATCCAGCGCTTGCCAGCTGTCGTCGTAAGCCTGTTTGCTGAGTATGTCCATGGTTTGCGGGCAAAAAAGTCCCTCTGGCGGTCAGCGCCAAAGGTCATGAGTATAATCAAGTTCTGGTCAGATCAAGGGCAATCCATTGAGAGGCGATAGCATTGTAGTCGAGCCCCACCACGAACGCGCGGCAGCCGGGGTGCACGCCCTGATTCAACATCGGCCTACCCGGCCGGATGGTCGCATGGTGATCACGGTGGCGGGCGAATCCGGGGCGGGTAAATCTGAAATTGGCGAGGCCCTGGCGCGTTTGTTTGAAGCCGAGGGCCATCCGACCCTGGTTTTGCAACAGGACGATTACTTTGTGCACCCTCCGATGAGTAATGATCGGGCCCGGCGGGCGAGTATCGATTGGGTCGGGCCGGGCGAAGTCCGGCTGGATCTGATTGAGGAGCACCTGCAGGTGTTTCGGGCCGGAGAGCGACTGACCAAGCCCTTGGTGCGCTACCTGGAAGATCGGATCGACGAAGTTGAGGTGGATCTGGCACCCTTCGAGATCGCTATTGTCGAAGGAACCTATGTGACCTTGCTCAAGCACGCCGACGTGCGCGTGTTCATCACCCGTGACTACCACGCCACCCGCGCTCACCGCGAGAAACGGCGGCGGCACGATAGCGAACTCGACCCCTTCATCGACCAGGTCCTGGCGATTGAGCACAGCATCATATCCGGTCATCAGGAGTTGGCCGATATTCTGGTTCACGACGATTACAGCGCCAGCCTGGTGCGACCAGTTCGTGACTTGCTGCATGCCGTCGAAGATGGGTCGGAGCCGCTGTCATGAAGATCATTTTCCTGAACCCCCAGGGTAATTTTGATCGGGATGATTCCTACCTCACCGAGCATCCCGATTTCGGCGGCCAGTTGGTTTATGTGAAGGAGGTCGCGTTGGCGCTGGCTCGGCTGGGCGTATCGGTTGATGTGGTCACCCGGCGGATCGACGACCCTGACTGGCCCGGTTTCGAGCAAACACTGGATGATTTCGGTCTATTGGCCGATTGCGTGCGCATCGTTCGCCTGGATTGCGGCGGTCCAGGCTTCCTGGCCAAGGAAGCACTATGGCCACATCTGCCGCGGTTCGCCGAGGCGATCGTCGATTTTTACAGGGAACAAATGCCCCATTTTGCGACCACCCATTACGCCGATGGCGGCTACCTGGGCGCCTTGTTGCAGGCGCATGCCGGCATCGGCTTCACTTTCACCGGCCACTCATTGGGTGCGCAAAAACTCGACAAACTGGGCGCTTCGGTCGAGAACTTCGAGGAAATCGACGCGCGTTTCCGGTTCTCTCAGCGCATCGCCGCCGAGCGCCTGAGCATGCAGCGCAGCGCCAGCATCGTGACCTCGACCGAGGACGAGCGGCGCCAACAGTATGCCCACCCGCTGTATCACGGCGCAATTGATCCGGCCGATGACAACAGGTTCCGTGTGATTCCGCCGGGCATCAATACCGACATCTTCAATCAGGATGCAGCGAGCGACCCACGTCAGTGGCTGGAAAAGCTGCGCGCCGCCATCCGTCTGCCGGACCGGCCGCACATCGTGGTGTCCAGCCGCCTGGATGCGAAGAAGAATGTGGCTGGCGTGGTTACCGCCTACATCGGCTGTTCCGAGTTGCAGCAGTCAGCCGGCCTGGCCCTGTTTGTGCGCGGCGTGGATGATCCCTGGACCGAGTTGGATCAGCTCAAGACTGACGAGCAGAGAGTGCTTGGCCCCATTCTGGAGCGCATTGACGCGGCCGGCCTTCGCGACCGGGTCAGTTTCATCAACGCTCGATCTCAACGCGAGCTGGCGGCCGCTTATCGCCTGTTCGCGCGGCAGGGCTCGGTGTTTGCCCTGCCGTCTTTGTTCGAGCCCTTCGGGCTTGCGCCCATCGAGGCCGCCGCCTGCGGTTTGGCCGTGGTGGCCACATGCAACGGCGGTCCGGTCGAGATCTTCGCGGATGGTGCAGGCTTGCTGATGGATCCGGAAGACCCGGAAGACATGGCGCGCGCGCTGCGCCGGGGGCTGGTCGAGCACCAAACTCTGGCCGAGGCCGGTATCAAGCGTGTGCTGAGCACTTATACCTGGGACCGGACGGCGCAGTCCTATCTCGATCTGATCGAGCATAATCTGGCGACTGGGTCTGAGGCAGCACCGCCTGCGCTACCGGAACTGGACGCCAGCGCACTGATCTACCGCCATCTGGCCGCCCTTGATTCGAAAGCTCCTTAGTCCAGCTGGGGCGGAATATGGCAGTAATCCGGCGGCTGGTAGCGGCGCTCCTGGCCCAGCATTTCGCGGTTGACCACCACTAACCCGTTTTCGGTGACGTGGAAGCACTCGGCATCGCGGGCATGATCATGGCCGATGATGCTGCCGGGCGGGACGATGCAGCCATTATCCAGAAGCACGTTTTTCAGCCGCGAGCCTTGTCCGATCTCGCAGCTGGCATGGATCAGGGCGCCTTCCAGTTCGCAATCGTTGTGAATGCGGCAGTCATTGAAGACCAGGCTTCTGACGACACTGGAGTCGGAGACAATGCAGCCATTGCCGATGATCGAATCAACGATCGTGCAGCCGCCGCGCGGACCGTGGTCGGTGAACTTGGCCGGCGGTCCTTGAACGGGGTAGGTGAAAATTGGCCATTCGGAGGCGTGAACATTGAGCCGAGGCTCGTCCGACAAGAGCTCCATATTGGCCTCGTAGAGTGCATCCAGAGTGCCGACGTCACGCCAGTAGGGTTGGCCCTGGGCAGCGCGCTCGAGGGGAAAAGCCAGAATCCGGTGCCCGCTGTTGATCGAGCGCGGGATGATGTCTTTGCCGAAGTCATGGCTGCTGCCGGTAGCGCGGGCATCGGCTTCCAACGCCGCGCGCAAAAAGTCTGAGTTGAACACGTAGATGCCCATGCTGGCCAAAGCATGCTCCGGGTCTTGCGGAATGGGTTCAGGTTGGTCGGGCTTTTCGCTGAAACCACGAATCCAATTGGCGTCATCGACCTGCATGACGCCAAACGAACGCGCCTCATCCAGCCCGACGGTATTGCAGGCCACCGTCATGTCGGCGCCGCTGCGCACGTGTTCGGCCAGCATTTCGCCATAGTCCATTTTGTAGATGTGATCGCCGGCCAGGATGATGGTGTACTTGTGGCCGTAGGCTTCGATGATGTCCAGGCTTTGAAACACGGCGTCGGCCGTGCCCTGATACCAGGTTTCGTCCTCAAGCCACTGCTGGGCCGGGATGATATCGAGGATATCGCCATGGTCGGTATTGAGCTTTTTCCAGCCGACCATCAGGTGGCGGATCAGGGAGTGCGACTTGTATTGGGTCAGCACCGCGATCCGGCGGATGCCGGAGTGCAGGCAGTTGGACAAGGCAAAATCAATGATTCGAAATTGACCACCGAATGGCACAGCCGGCTTGGCGCGCCAGTTGGTGAGCATTTCCAGGCGGGTGCCGCGGCCACCGGCGAGAATCAGGGCCTGGGTCTGACGGGTCAGACGGCTGACATAACGAGCGGAGGGCATAAGCAAGCGATCGGGACAGTTCGCCTTCCATGGTACCCAATCCTGATTGCCGGCGGGCGGGCTGTAACCACGAAAAAGGGCGCCGCGCTGTGCGCGGCGCCCTTGAGCACAGGCTTAGAGGGCCAATTGAGGCTTAACGCGCCAGCAGGTTGCCGGTGTTGTAGAAAACGCGCAATCCCAGACCGAACATGTTCTCGGTGCCGGTCACATCGCGCTCTGTCCGCCGGAAACCGCCATGCAGGGCGACGCCCTGACGCAGGCTGTAGCGAGCGCCAACCATGAAGTATTCGCCGTCGTTGCCGCGGCCATCGCGGTCGTCATTGAAGCGGCCATAGCCAGCTGCATAGGTCACCTGACCCACTCGATAGCTGGCGGACAGGTTCAGGAAGTCGCCGTCGTCCAAACCGCTGTCACGCAATTCGTAGCGCGCCGACAAGGCCAGTGGGCCTTCACTGTAGCGCACGCCAAACTTCCAGCCCTCGCGGTCGTCCGGCCCGCCGCGATATTCACTGGCGTCGATGTAAGACAGCAGGAGTTGGACGGGGCCGACCGGAGCGATCACCGAGAATGAGTAGGTGTGGTTGCCTCGGGTGTCGCCGGTGCCGGGGTCAGAGCTGTCGTCGACGCCAACAAAAGCGGCAACCTGCACCCGGTTGATCGTATGGTCGTAGCGGATGGAGCGATTGAGAAAGCCGCCGTGTCCGAACTGACCGAACGACACGCCCTGGTTGCCGCGGGCCTGCAGGAAGGTGGCGTTGAACGGGTCCCAACCCAGGCCGGAGGTTTTGTAGGGAGTTTCGTTGCGGCCGACGACGACTTGGCCAAAGCGCTTGCTGGCCAGACCGACGTAGGTGTGACGGTCGGTGTCTTTTCTGCCGTCGACATCGGTGTTCAGGCCATAGCGGGCGACTGCGCTCAGATCGTCATTGACTCGATGGCTGAGGTCGAAAAACACCGCCCCCCAGTTGCCCGAGTTCGGGCCGCCGTTGGCCCACGCATCCGTCACATGCCAGCCCTTGCGATCCAGCGCCTCGGGAATGCTGCCGCTGGCGTTGACGACTTCGGCCTGCAAACGCAGGAAAACACTGAAGCTGGTTGCAGGCTCGTCAGCCACAGCGCTCATGGGCGCAGCGACGGCACCGCTCAGCGCCAGTGCGACGATCAATGGACGAATGCGTGGGGTACGGCGTTTCATGATGGTTAGCTCCGTTGTAAGAAGGCCGAAGGTGGCCAGGTCAGTAGGGCAACCAGCACCCCGACGCCCAGTGCGCCACCGATCAGGGAGAGGTAGTCAAGTGCTCCCGAGAGGTTGGCGAAGCTGGAAGAGGTGAAGGCTGGTGCTATGAAAAAGGTAATGACGGCGGCCAGACCGCCGAACAGCACTGCAAGTCGGATCGCGCCGGAAGTGACCAGCGTGCCGCGTTTGAGCGCTAGAACAAGAAGAATCGCGTCAATGACGACCAACGCGATCAGCAGCGGCAGCAGCGGCCGGATCAGTTCCAGCAGAACCGAGAAAATACCGATGATGGAAAATGCCATGATGATGTCTCCTGTCGGTTTCGGTCAGATGCGCCCGCGCATCATGGCGTTGTAGGCTGCGTGCAGCATGCGGTCCTTCATCACCCAGGGCACCCAGTGCTCGCGGTACGGGCTGATGAACGGGAAGCTCGGCACCATGTTCAACGCGTAGTCAAACTCGACCAGGATGCCGCGGCCGCGCGCGGTGATCAGCGGACACGAGGTGTAGCCGTCGTAGCTGGCGGTCATCTCGCGCTGCTGGATGGCCTGAATCATGTTTTCAACCGCCACCGGCACCTGGGCCTTGACGCTGGCCGCGGTCTTGCCGATCGGCGTGCCCACGCAGTCGCCGGCACCGAAGACATTCGGATAGCGGGGGTGGCGCATGGTGTAACGGTCGACCTCCATCCAGTTGCCGTCATCGGCAAACGGACCTTCCTGCCAGGCCAGCGGGCTGTTGCCTAGTGCGTCCGGGGCGCGCATTTCCGGCACCACGTGGATAAAGTCGTAGTCGAGTCGGACCTGGCCTTCCGGCGTTTCAAAAGTGGCGCGCTTGCGCTCCGGCTCGATGCCGACCATCTTGTGATTCCACTGCACCTGGATGCCCCGGCTGGGAAACTCTTCCTTGAGGAAATCGTTCATGTCCGGCTGCGAGAACAGGCTGGTGCCGACGGTCGGATAGTAGAACTGGCCGCGGTCGCGGGTGCCGCGACGTTGCATCAGGTCTTCGGTCAGCATGCAGACCTTTAGCGGTGCGCCGGCGCACTTGATGCCGCCGGCCGGGCGGGTAAACAGACCGACGCCGCCTTCTGTGGCAAAACGGTCGATCGCCTGCCAGGTGCGGCTGGCATGGTCGGAGTTGTCGTACACACAGCCGATGCCTTCGCGGCCGATCAGGTCAGTGCTCATGCCCTCAATGGCGTCGAAGTCCACTTTCAGGCCGGTCGTCACCATCAGGTAGTCGTAGTCGACGACCTGGCCTGTGTCGGTTACGACCCGGTTGGCGTCGGGATCGAATTCGGTGACCATGCCGCGGATCCAGTTGATGCCGCGCGGCATGTAGCGTTCGTTGCGGTCGAGAACTTTCCCTTGTCTCCAAATGCCGGTGGCCACCAGCGTCAGGCCGGGTTGGTAGATATGTTGTTCGCGCCGTTCGATAATGGTGATCTGTGCGCCGGACAGGTTCTGGCTCAATCGATTGGCGACGGAAATTCCGGCGGCGCCGCCGCCAACGATGACGATGCGTGCCGAGGTATTGACGGCCTTGGCCGGTTCCGATTTGAGCAGGCTGCCGCCGGCGGCCAAACCTGCCAGGCCGACACCGGAAGCCTGCAACAGGCGCCGGCGACCGGGATCGGGCAGTTCAATGTGGGTGTCGTCCTTGAGCATGGAGAGCAAACGGTTTTTCATTTCAAGACCTCTTTTGGAGTGGCCGGGCAAGACCCTGACCGGGTTTGGATCATCCAGCCACGACGCTACCCCGCGGCCGTGACCTGATCAGTGTGCGCTGCACTACATTAGGGGCAACGCAAGTGCTAATTTACCAGACCCTGAAACCCCTCCAAGAGTTCGGGGATCATTGTCTGTGAAGGTTTTGTTGCGGGCTTTGATCTGCATCAAATGATGCTGAATTAGCAAACAGGAAATTTGTCTGCATCAATCCGTGTGCAGCCAGGAAAGGCCCGCAGCGGCAGTCCGGAAGGGGGTCAGGATTTTTTCAGCAGTTCCGCCAGGGCGGCGAAGGGTTTGCTCGTGCTGTGTTCGAGTGTTTGTTCGGCGCCGCCGTGACCGGCGCGCTGTTCCAGTTCACGTTGATGTTCGTTGTCGTGGCAGTACAGACACAGCAACTCCCAGTTGCTGCCGTCGGGAGGGTTATCGTCGTGATTATGGTTGCGGTGATGGACGGTGAGCTCGTGCAGATTGCCGCGCGTGAATTCCCGCCCGCAGCGTCCGCAGATCCACGGATAGAGCTTCAGCGCCTGCTCGCGATAGCCGCGCAGGCGATCCTCGGTCGCTCGGCGGGCCCGCGCCACTACATCATCCAGCCTGGATGGTTTGGTTTTCGAGTCAGTCAGCTTCAGCTCCTGCTTGATGTTTGAGCGGGCTTATGGCCAACCTGCAGCATAGACTCACTCGCGCTCGATTGCCACCAGCTGAGTTTGCAAGAGACCGCCACCGGCTTCGGCTGGAACCGGGGCTTCGGCCTGCACAAATACACGCGGCAGTTGCTTGCTCAACCAGACCGTTTGGCGGTAGTCCGGATCGTCTACCGCCTGAATCTGAACCGGCCAGCTGTCGAAGCTTCCAGCGGGCGTTTCGATCCGCTCCGGCGGGCCGACGGCAAAATTAAACCGCTGCACGTAAACGTCGACATCGGTTTCGATCGCCTGGAGCTCGCCGCTCAGACCCTCGCGCAGCGGCAACCCCAGCAGCAAGGTATCCAGGCCAGCATCGCCGGCATAGGCCGGTTCGGCGAGAGTCAGGTCGACGTTGATCAGTTGCCCGGCTGCTTGAATCAGACCGGTGACACGCTCGGAGCTGTAATCCAGTTCGAGCCGACCATCGCCCTGCGTGATAAGTCGCTGCAGCGGATACAGGTTCGTCGCGTCCAGCTGCAAAAGGTCGACGGTCTCGCCCATGCCGGTCATGCTGGTGGTTTCGACGCGAAGGCTGGGTAGGTCATCCACCGTATCCGTGCGAATCTCCCGGACCGACTCGATCTCGGAGTCGATCGAGCCGATTTGCAGGCGGGTGATGTAGGTGAAGCGACCGGTGGCGATGTTGTCGGCCACCAGTCCAAGCCCCGGGTCAGCCGCTGTCGCCGGCGGCCAGGACAGCGCGGTCATCAGCACGATGGCAAACAAGCCGCCGGCGGGGCGATCACAGGCGGCTATCGTTCGGACGATTGGATTCATCGGGTCGGTTCAGTGGTCAATGGTCTACGGATGATGGTGTTCCAGGCCGGCGGCTTCAGCGGCCTGCAGGATGTCTGCATAATCAGAAGCCGACAGCATCGGGAAGCGCTGCAGCAGCGCGGCGATGGCCCACAGTTCGGCGTCTTCGTGGGTCGTGCCCCAGGCCGGCATGGCGCTCATGCGGATTCCATGCTTGGTCACCCAGAAAAGTTCTTCCAGACTGCGCTTGTCGGCTGCCTCGCTCAAGTTTGCCGGCGGCGGGTTCAGGCCTTGGGCCAGTGCGGAAGGCTGACCGCCCGGCGGGTGATGACAGTCAGCGCACATGGACTGAAAGCCCGTCACGGCTTGAAACAGGACGGCGTCATCGTCCAGATCGATGGTCGGCGCCTGTAATTGATGCGCTTCGCGGCGCACGGCGTTGACCCGGGTCTGATGGATCAGATCATGGACAGGTTGGGGCAGTTGGGCGGCAACTGAAACATCAAAGCGCCCGCCAATGATGACCCAGGCGGCAATACCCAAGCCAAGCAAACCGACCAACAACAGAGTCATCACAGCATGTTTGAAAAAGAGCATTCATGGCTCCGATCGGTCAGGGTATGTCGACGCCCCGGAGTGTAACATTCGTCCGCAAAGTTTCAGCGGAGGCTGGCATGTCGGCACAAATCCAGGCCTTGCGGCAGTACTACGATGCCAATACCGCGCGCTTCCTGCGCTTCGGCGGCAGCGGGGGCAGTCGGGCCATTCACCGCGGTTTGTGGGAGGACGGCGTGCACAACGCCGAACAGGCCGCCGATCGTATCAACCAGAGAATCGTGGAAACCTGGAACAGGCTGGCGCTCGCTGCACCGAAACGGGTACGCGATTTGGGTTGCGGCGTAGGCGGCAGTCTGTTTCATTTTGCCCAGGCGTGGCCGGAGGCTGCGCTGGAAGGTCTCACGCTGAGCCCGCGTCAAGCCGCAATGGCGGCACAGGAGGCCATGGCGCGCGGCCTTGACTCGCGACTGCGCATCGCCTGCACTGATTTCCTGCAGCCGGCAGCCCAATCGGCGGATCTCGTGGTGGCCATCGAAAGCCACGTGCACGCGCCATCTGCCGCGACCTTTCTGACGGCCGCGGCCCGTGGCTTGAGCCGGACCGGCAAGCTGGTGATCGTCGACGACATGCTGGCCCGGCCGGAGTCCCAGCTATCGGTCGCCGACCAGCGCCTGGTGGCCACTTTCCGCCGCGGCTGGCGCCTGGGTCACGTTCCGGACGCCGAGGACTTGAAGGCCACGGCGGCGGCAGCGGGGCTGCATTGCCTGGTCGATGAGGACCTGACCCAACATCTGCGCCTCAACCGCTGGCGCGACCTGGCGCTGCACGCACTGGCGCCCTTGGCCGATGCCCTGGGCGGCAACCGCTGGCCGTTGTTCGCCAACATGATCGGCGGCAATGCGCTGACCCTGGCTTACAAGCGGGGAATCATGCGTTATCGGCTGATGATGTTTGCC
>SLJA01000322.1 GCA_007135355.1 Wenzhouxiangella sp. | reverse complement strand
CCAGCTTGTCGCGCATTGGCTCGTAGATGGCCTCGTGCACCTGCACGCGCTGCACCGAGATGCAGCTCTGGCCGGACTGGTAGAAGGCACCGAAGGCCAGGCGGTCGACGGCGTGATCGATATCGGCGTCGGCGTCGACCAGGCAGGCGGCATTGCCGCCCAGTTCCATGACCACCGGCTTCTTGCCGGCCCTGGCCTTGAGCTGCCAGCCGACCTCGTCGGAGCCGGTAAAGCTTAAAAGCTTCAGGCGCTCGTCTTCGGTAAAGGCCGCCGAGGCATCCCGTTTGGCCGGCAGAATGGAAAACGCACCTTCAGGCAGGTCGCACTCGGCCAGGATTTCGCCGATCAACAGCGCGCCCACGGGAGTTCTGCTGGCGGGCTTGAGCACGAAGGGACAGCCTGCCGCGATCGCCGGGGCGACCTTGTGCGCGACCAGGTTGTAGGGGAAATTGAACGGGGTGATCAGCGAGACCGGCCCGATGGGCACCCGCTTGTACATGCCGCGAAAGGCTTCCGCGCGTGGAGTGATGTCCATCGGCAGCACCTCACCGCCGATGCGTGTGGCTTCCTCGGCGGCAATCTCGAAGGTCTCGATCAGGCGGGCGACTTCGCCGCGTGCATCGGTAATGACTTTGCCGCCCTCGACAATCAATACCTCAACCAATTCATCGTGGCGCTCGCGAAAGCGCTTGACGCAGTGCCTGAGCACATCGCGACGGGCATGAGCCGGCAGCTCGGCCATCGGGAGGCGGGCTTTCACCGCCGCGGCAATGGCCTCATCGACCGTCTCGGCATCGGCCATGGCCACGCGATAGGCGGTCTGGCCGGTGTGTTTGTCCTCCACGGCCAGATCGGTGTTGGCCTGGACGGGGCGGTTGGCTAGGTAGTAGGGGTAGGTTTGGGTCATTAAAAAAGGGTTCAGGGTTCAGGGTTCAGGGTTCAGGGTTCAGGACAATTGGGTGCGGGCGTGGGCGTTTGCACCGTAGGTCGGGGTTCCATCCCCGGCGGGCGGTGCCGGATCGGGGACCGTGAACCTGGAATTCAAAGGCGGTGCCTGATCCATCGCTCCCAATCGATTGCTCAAAGCTCCAGTGCCTTGCTGCGTGCCGGGATCGCTTCCATCAGTTCATGCTGGCTGTCGCCGTAGTCGATCGGGCAATCGATCAGATGAACGCCGGGTCGGGCCAGGCAATCGCTCAAAAGCGGCGCCAGGTCGGCGGTTTTTTCGACGCGGTGACCGTTTGCACCATAACTTTCAGCATAACGCACGAAATCCGGGTTGCCGAAATCCAGGCCGAAATCCGGCAGTTTCATGTCCTGCTGTTTCCAGCGGATCATGCCGTAAGCATCATCGCGCAGGATCAAAATGACCAGGTCCATGTGCAAGCGCACGGCGGTTTCGAGTTCCTGCGAGTTCATCATAAAGCCGCCGTCGCCGCATACGGCCAGGATTTTCCGGTCGGGGTGAACCAGACGCGCGCCCATGGCCACCGGCAATCCGGCACCCATGGTTGCCAGGGCATTGTCCAGCAGCACGGTGTTGGGGCGGCGGGCCTGATAGTTGCGCGCGAACCAGACCTTGTACAGGCCATTGTCGAGGGTCAGGATGCCGTCGTCGGGCATGGCCTCGCGCACCGCCCGCACCAGCCGGCGCGGATGGACCGGAAAGCCCTCGTGATCGCCGTTGCCGGTCAGATCGGCCTCGAGTGCGGCGCGCACCCGGCGCGCCGGTTCGAAGTCCCAGTGATCCTGCACTTCGAGTCGCTCGGAAATCTGCCATACCGCATTGGCAATATCGCCGATCACTTCCAGCTGCGGGAAATAGACCTGGTCGACCTCGGCGCTGGAGAAGTTGATGTGGATGACCATGCGCTTGCCCTCACGCATGAAAAACGGTGGTTTTTCAACCACGTCATGACCGACGTTGATGATGCAGTCGGCCGCGTCAATCGCCCGATGCACGTAGTCGCCATCCGACAGCGCCGCGTTGCCGAGCCAGCCGGGCTGCGACTCATCGATCACGCCCTTGCCCATCTGGGTGGTGAAGAAGGGAATGCCGGACCGGTCAACGAAGCGTCTGAGCATGCGTGCAGTCAGCTTGCGGTTGGCGCCGGCGCCGATCATCAGAAGCGGCCGGCGAGCACGCTCGATGGCGGCGACCGCCTGGGCCACCGCCTTGTCTTCCGCCACGGGACGCCGGACGCGGCTGGGCGCCATGGGTGCGCCATCGACCGACTCACGCAGGATATCTTCCGGCACTTCCAGATGGGTCGCCCCGGGCCGCTCCTCTTCGGCCTGGCGAAAGGCTTCGCGCACCCGCGCCGGGATCGAGGCGCCGGAGACGACCTGGCGTGTATAGCGGGTGACCGGGCGCATCAGGTCGACCACATCGACGATCTGGAAATGGCCCTGCTTGGAGCTCTTGATCGGCTTCTGACCCGTAATCATCACCAGCGGCATGGCGCCCAATTCAGCATAGGCCGCCGCGGTGACCAGGTTGGTCGCGCCGGGGCCCAGGGTCGACAGCACCACGCCGGGCTTGCCGGTCAGCCGGCCCTGGCAGGCGGCCATGAAGCCGGCCGGCTGCTCATGGCGGACAACGACCAGATCAATTGATGACTCGCGTAGCGCCTCGAGCAGATCGAGGTTTTCCTCGCCGGGTACGGCAAAGATGCGTTCGACGCCTTCAGCTTCCAGGCAGTGCACCAGGAGCTGGGCTGCAGACATTTCGGGCATGGTTGAACGGTACTCCAGATTTTTCGCCGCCTCGTTATTGCAACAAGGTCGGCGAAGATGATTTGCTTTCCATCCTACAGGGCCACGCATGAACCTTCCGGGGCAAACGGTCAACGGGAGCGGTATAGTGTCGACGGAGCCAATCGGAACCGTGACGCCATGGAATGGCTGCTGGGATTGATACTGCTGACCCT
>SLJA01000025.1 GCA_007135355.1 Wenzhouxiangella sp. | reverse complement strand
GGTGACGAAGCCACGCCCGATGGCGTCGAAAAGCGTCTGGCCCAGCGGCACCCATAACACCAGGATGGCCAGCGCCAGCTGCAAACCCAGTCCCACCAGCACCGTTTGCCAGGCAATTCGGCTGCGCTGTTCCGACAGCAGCCAACCAATCAACAAGATGGCCGCAACCCCGGCCAGACCGTGCAGCACGTACACCGTTTCTTGCGCTCCCTTCGGCAAACGGACGACCAATGCGATCTCATTATGCACGCGCTGAAGCGCCTGTCCTGACTTCTGTCACACGCGGCATGCCGGTGCAGCGCATAAAATGCTGGTATGAAAAGTGTCCTGGCGGTAGTGGCGCTGGTGCTGGCACCAGCCCTGGCGGTGGCAAACGAAACGGTGACGGTGCGCTCGTTTGCGCAGGTCGCGGTGTACCTGGAGCGCCAGGCGGCGGCCAGCGTCGAAAGCTTGAACGAGATCACCCTGGCCGCCGAGATCAGCGCACGCGTGGTCGAAATCAATGCGCGACCGGGCGACCCGGTAGCCGTTGGAGATGTACTGGTTCGACTGGACGAACGGGAGTTTCGCAACCGGCGGCAAGCCGCGATGGCCCGCCTGGCGATGGCTGAAGCCGCCCAGGACATGGCCCGCATCCGCGCCGAGCGCGCCCGTCGCCTGGCGCCGGATCGCTTCGTGTCCGAAGACCAGCTGCTGGAGGCCGAAACCAACTTGCGACTGGCGGCGGCCGAACTTGAAGCCGCCCGCAGTGATTTGCGTCAGGCTGAACTGATGCTGGATCGCACGCGCATCACCGCGCCGTTTGCCGGCGTCGTCACCCGCCGCGCCGTCGGCGAAGGCGCGCTGGCCGCGCCCGGGACGCCTTTACTGGAGTTGGTGGCAACCAGCGGCCTTGAAGTCAGCGCCAGCATTCCGCCCGAGCAGGTCGCCGGCCTGCTGTCGGCTGACCGCGTGCACTTCGACTCAGGGACCCGCAACTGGCCGGTTCAGGTCGACCGCATCGCGCCGGTAATCAGCCGTGGCAGTCGTGGCCGGCAGGCCCGGCTGGTGTTCGTCGGACAGAGCGCGGCACCGGGCAGCGAAGGCCGCATCCGCTGGACTGATCCGCGCCCCGCCCTGCCGGGCGACTTCGTTGTGCAGCGCGACGGGGTGCTGGGTGTGCTGCTGCTGGCCGATGACGGCAACACTGTCTCTTTCCAGGCCCTGCCCGGCGCCGACGCCGGCCGGCCTTACCTGGCCTCAGACCTGGACCCGGCGGCAAGGCTGATCAACGAGGGCCGGCGACGGGTGCAGCCGGGCCAGCGTGTGACCGTCAGCGAGCGCTAGGGCACTCCGGCGACGGCCATCATGCTGCAACGACTGTATTCCAACCACCCGCTGGCCAACATCTTCATGGCAGTGGTACTGGTCATGGGGACCACCGCCTACCTGCTGATGCCGCGCGAGCAGGATCCGGAGATCAACTTCAACTGGATCAACATGAACACGGTGCTACCGGGCGCTTCGGCCGAGGACGTCGAGCGGCTGATCACCGACCCGCTGCAGGAAGCCATCGCCCGGCTGCAGGATGTGCGCTTCGTAGTTTCCTCCAGCCGCGAGAACGTCTCCAACATCCTGGTCCGCTTTGAAGAAATCTCTGAGCGCCAGTTCGAGCGCCGGGTGTCTGATCTGCGCCGCGAGGTGCAGGCCATGGTCAATGACGAGTTCCCCCCCGAGGCGCGCGACCCCAATATTGTCGAAATCAGCAGCTCATCGGCCTTTCCCACCGCCATTGTGCTGGTGGTGGGCCAGGCCGATGATGACCAGCTGCGCCGCGTGGCTCGGCGCACCCGCCAGGACATCGAGCGTTTCACCAAGGTCGACAGCATCCTGGCCCAGGGCCTGAATCGACCCGAGTTGCAGGTACTGTTCGATCCGCTGGCACTGGCCGCGCGCTCGCTCAACGCACTGGACCTGTCCCAGGCTGCGGCCGGCTGGTACCAGGACGTGTTCGCCGGCCGCCTGCAAACCGATAGCGGCCAGTGGCTGATTCGTTCCGAGGGCCGCTCGATCGACCCCGACCAACTCGCCGGGCTGACCCTGTCCGCCGGACCCGGCGGCGAGGTGGTGCGCTTTGACGAAGTCGCGCGCCTGCGCATCGGCTCGAGCATTCCCGAGGAACTAGTGCGATTCGAAGGCCTTCCGGCCATTCTGCTGTCGATCAGCAAGCGCGCCAACAGCAATACCTTGCAGCTGATCGAAGAACTCAAGGCCTATATCGCCGAGCGCAATCCGGTGCTGGCGCAGCAGGGGATCGAGCTGGTACTGGCCGATGACCAGACCATCGCCACACGCGAGGCCATCGGCATCATGCAGAACAATGCCATGGTCGGCCTGCTGCTGGTGTTTTTCGTCTGCTGGCTGTTTCTGGCCACCCGCATTGCCTTGTTGGTGGGCACCGGACTGATCCTGTGCGTGGCCGGCGTATTCGCGGTGCTGGCCGCGCTCGGCTACACCCTCAACATCACGGTGCTGCTGGGCATTGTCATTGTGCTGGGCATGCTGGTCGATGTGTCGGTGGTCATGGTCGAAGCCATCTACTATCGGCTGCGCATCGGTCAGGAGCCGCTTGAAGCGGCTCGCCGCGCCTTGCGCGAAGTGGGCGTTCCGCTGACCGCTTCGGTCCTGACCACCATCGCCGCCTTTCTGCCGCTGATGTTGATGCCCGGCGTGGTCGGCACTTTCATGTTCATCGTGCCCTTCGTGGTCACCGTGGGCTTGCTGATTTCGTTGATCCAGGCGTTTTGGATTCTGCCCTCGCAGGTGGTCCACAGCGCCTATCGGCCGGCCAACAACCCGCGTCACTGGCGGGTGCGCTTCACGCGCAAGGTTCGCCGTGACTACGTGCGCGCGCTGGCCTATGTGCTGCGGCGGCCCAAGCGCTTTTTGAGTCTGGCCGG
>SLJA01000012.1 GCA_007135355.1 Wenzhouxiangella sp. | reverse complement strand
GGTTCGGCCGGCCTGCTGGAGTCGGGTCGGCGGATTCGCGTGGTTGGCGATGTGGACTATTACTGGGCCCGTCAGCGCTGGCGGGCGCGCCTGCGCTATCTGGCGGGTATCGACCATCGCCAGTTTTATCTCAACCCGGAGCTGTCACGCTTGCTGGAGGGGCGGGGCGAGTTATACCTGGCCGCGCACTGGTTTGACGGTCAGGCAACGACGCTGGGCGGGCTGTACCAGGATAATGACTTGATTGCCGTCGGTTGGCGGCGGCGCTTTTGAGGGCTGAGTGTACAATACTCTCCGTTTTTCCTACCTGCTGCCGGTCTGGATGTCAGCCTGCTCATACCTCGTTCGATTTCGTTGTTCGCTGTGCCGCATGGTCGCCGGTGTGCTTTTGCTGCTTGGGTCAGCCGGCGTGTCTGCGCTGGAGTTTTCGGTCGACTGGGTTGAAGAAGGCTGTATCGAAACATTTCCGGTCGAGGCGCAAGTCAGCTGGAATGTGGAGTCCTCCGGTATTGCCCGGGTTGAGGTGCGGGTTGGGGCAGCGGACGGCACACTGTTCAGTGCCGGGCCTGCGCTCGGGAGTAGTCAAACCGGTGCCTGGGTGCAGGAGTCGACCGAGTTTTTTCTGGTTGCGGAGAGCGACGGACAAGTGCTGGCGAGCACCCGGCTGAGTACCCCCAGCTGCCGCGCTGTCCGCCGCGAGGAATCGCTGCGCCTGATTGATCGGGGCTTGGAGCAGGGCGAAGAAGTGGTCGAGTTTCGGTTATCTCCACCCCGCCTGGTTTACTGCGGCCAGCCGGTTGAGCGCACCACGGTGCGCGTGATCTGGGATGTGCAGGCGGTAGGAGCCGATACCGTGCACATTTTTCTTGGCTCGGAGAACGGCACGCTCTTCACTCAGGGTCAAAGCGTCGGCGAGGCGGAAACCCGTAACTGGGTGCGCGACGGCATGACTTTTGTCCTCTATCTGCCCGAATTTGAGCGCGTGGTCGCCCGACGCGAATTCAGAATCCTACCCTGCGCCATGGCCTATCCTCGATGATGAGCGCGGCGCTACAGTTTGGCCCATGAGGGGTGAGCAAATGAAGCAAGGTCAAGCGTCCACCGATGGTGCCGAGCGAGCGCAGGATATTCACCGTCATCGCATTCTGATCCTGGATTTCGGCTCGCAATACACCCAGCTGATCGCCCGCCGGGTGCGCGAGATCGGCGTGTATTCGGAAATCCTGCCTTTCGATGTCGGCGACGCGGCAATCCGTGATTTTGGCGCCACGGGCATTATTCTGTCCGGCGGGCACGAATCGGTGGCCTTTGCGGACAGCCCGCGCATCCCGCCGCTGGTGTTCGACCTGGATGTGCCGCTGCTGGGCATCTGCTACGGCATGCAGGCCATGGCCACGCATTTCGGCGGCACCGTCAGCCCGTCGGACGAAAAGGAATTCGGCTACGCGGAGGTGGCGCTGCACGAGCCCGGCGTGCTGTTTCGGGGCATCGAGGATCGCATCGAGGCCGATGGCCGCGCATTGCTGGATGTGTGGATGAGTCATGGCGACAAGGTGACCGTGCTGCCGGATGGATTCAAGACCCTGTGCATCACGCCATCGGCACCGATCGCCGGCATGGGTGACGACCAGCGGCGCTATTACGGGCTGCAGTTTCATCCGGAAGTGACCCATACCGCCCAGGGCCGGCGCATCCTTGAGCGCTTCGTCCACGACATCTGCGGCTGTGGCGAAAGCTGGACGACCGAAGCCATCATTGAAGACCAGATCGCGCGGGTGCGCGAAGAGGTCGGCTCGGATACGGTCCTGCTCGGCCTTTCGGGCGGGGTGGATTCTTCTGTGGTTGCCGCGCTGCTGCACGAGGCGATTGGTGATCAATTGCTGTGCATCTTCGTCGACACCGGCCTGCTGCGCTACCAGGAAGGCGATCAGGTCATGGCGACTTTCGCCGAGCACCTGGGCGTGCGCGTCGAGCGCATCAACGCCCGCCAGCAGTTCATGAGCGCCCTGGCCGGCGTCAGCGATCCGGAAGAAAAGCGCAAGATCATCGGCCGCGAGTTCATCCGCGTGTTCGAGGCTGCGGCCAAGTCCCACCAGGAAGCCGCCTGGCTGGCCCAGGGCACGATTTACCCGGACGTGATCGAGTCGGCCGGCGCCAAGACCGGCAAGGCCAAAGTGATCAAGTCGCACCACAACGTCGGCGGCTTGCCCGAGGACATGAACTTAAAGCTCATCGAGCCGCTGCGCGAGTTGTTCAAAGACGAGGTGCGCAAGATCGGCATCGAGCTGGGTCTGCCGCGCGAGCTGGTCATGCGCCACCCTTTCCCGGGTCCGGGACTGGGCGTGCGCATCCTCGGCGAAGTCCGGCCCGAGTATGTCGAGCCGCTGCAAAAGGCCGACCACATCTTCATCAGCGAACTGCGCCGGGCCGGCCTGTATGACCAGGTCAGTCAGGCCTTCGCCGTGTTCCTGCCGGTCAAGTCGGTTGGCGTGGTCGGCGATGCGCGCCGCTACGAGTTTGTCATCGCCCTGCGCGCGGTCGAGACCGTGGATTTCATGACCGCGCGCTGGGCCTATCTGGATCATGAATTCCTTGACCATGTCTCCCGCCGTATTATCAATGAATGCCACGGCATCTCGCGCGTGGTCTACGACATTTCCGGCAAGCCGCCGGCCACCATTGAGTGGGAGTAGCTTCTTGTCAGACCGTCGACTTTTTCAGGGACACGCGCGGAAATCGCTTGCGCTGTAGTTTTCCAGTAAGGCGCACCCTCCGGAAGAGCAGGGTCGATCGCCACTCAACGATCTATGTTGAAAGGCAGCCCCGGTCGGAATCCAGCCCGGCAAGACCCTGAGCGATGTTGACCATGTAGAGATCGTGAGATTGCTGGCCCACTAATGCCAGCGCGCGGCTTGCTCCATCTCTGACATCGGAAGCACCAACCGCAGCGTGTGGCGACCCGGCGTCAATTCAATCGGCGCGCTGGCCATGTTGGCGATCGGGTTGATCCGGGTGGTTTCAATGGTTTGCAAGGCACCGCCCTCCATGCCAAACATGAGCTGAAGCTCAGGCTGATCGCCGATGGCCTCGTCGCCGAAAGTCCACCAGTTACCGCGGCCCCAAAACCGTGTAATCTCATTGCGGTAGTAGAGCCTCAGCTCAGCGCTCAAGGGGCCACCGGAAACTTCCAGCGTCCACTCCCGGTCAATGCCGACGAGTGCGGCGTTTTCCTCGACAGACATCTCCAGGTTCACTGCCAGCGGCGTGGGAGCGAGCGGCTGTACGGTAGCCATCGTCCAGCCGCTGACATCGGTCAGAAAAGTCCGTTCCACCGACTCTGGGTCAATCGTTGCCTCGGCCTGGTACAACTCGCCTGCTTCGGCGGCAAGCTGGCGTTCGATAAACCGCAAACGCAAATTGACAAATTCCAGCAAGGCCTCGACCTGGTCAGCAAAAAGCTCCGGTGTGCTGAAGTGGTTTTGATTATGGACGGCAAAAGCTCGCGGTCCCGGTTGAATGTTGATGCTGTCATGCAAGCGCTCGATCAGTTCATCAACCCGAGCTTCAAACCAGCTTGGCGGGAAGATGGCCTGGGCAAGCTCCAACAGGCGAGTGTCAGCCGCCAGGCGAAGCTCAGGGGTGGCCAGGAAACGGTCGATGAGCAGATTGTTCCAGCCTCCACCCAGACGATATTCGTAAATGAAGAAGTCGTTGGTCGTGAAAAAGCCACTACGAAAGTGTGAGCCGAACGACAAATCCTTGTCCCACGGAATGACGACCCAGCGAGCATTCGGATTTTCGTGATCCAGATAGAGCCAGTAATCGTCTCCGAACGAGTCTATATCGCCGATGAGCCAATGCAGGACCAGCCAGTCGATGAAGTTCTCCACTTCAAAACGTTGTTCGAATCCGGCCAGAAAGTCAGGGCCGGGTGGTGTGGCCTGTACCCACTCGATCAGTTCGACCAGCTGCGTCCACTCCGGGTCGCCGCGGAAGTCAAAGTTCTCGATCACGAAATCCAGACGCTCCTGTTCAGAAAGACTCGTCAGATCGAAAGCGAAGCTTGAATTGGGTGTGTCGGGATCGCTGCTGCGGATCTGGTCACGCACCAGCGTGCCGTTCGGGTTGAGCCCGTTCTGGCCCAGCAAAGTCTCATCGACCCGTTGGATGTGGATGTAGGTACCTTCGTAGATTTCATTGATCCACAAGTCGAAATGGCGCGTTCGCGGTGCCGGGTGTCCCAGTTCGTGGAACAACTCAAAGCTGAGCGCCTCGCGCACCATGGTTGGATCGGTATACATGGCGTTGAGATTCATGCGGTCACTGCCAAATAGCAGGGGCTGCGGGCTTTCAAAGCGAATGTTGAAGGATTTCTTCGGCAATTGCCGGGAAGAACTGCCACGGAAGCGAAACCCCGTCAGTGCCTGAACTTCGTCGCTGCGGTCAAAACGGACCTCACCCGGAAGCCGGTCGTCGCTGAAGGGCGAGCGGCTGTAGAGTTCAATCAGGTCGTCATCGCGCACACTGAGGTCGATGCGTCGTCCGGTTGAGGCGAGCAGGCTGGGGCCGGCTTCGATGCGCTGCAGGTCGAGCTGGATTTGCCGCCCATCCGGTTCTGTCAGTTCAAAAACCCAGCCGTCACCGTTGAGAGTAAGCAGTGCGCTGCCATCACGGTCAAACTCCAGGCCCTCCGGTGTCAGTGGCCCATTGAACGAGCCACCCCGGACGGCGAGCAAGTTATTGAAAATCAGCTGTTCCTCGGCGATGACGGAACCAACGCCGAAGCGCCACACCTGTTCGCCTTCGGCGTCGTAGCCGAACCAGTTGAGTACGATGCGATCGCTGCTGTGCGGGGTAAAGCTCAGCCCCTGGCCATCCAGCGCTGGATCAAACCAGATGCCGGCCAGTGCATCAATCAGCGGATCCCGGTCGGTCGGGATCTCGCAAGGCACCCGGCCATCCAGAGTGATCATTTCGCGCCCATCGCGCGCACCGAAACCGTCACCCTCGGCGCTGAAGCGGAAAATGGCTTGACCGCATTCCGGATCATCGTCGCCGGCTGCGATGACCAGCGCGGCACGGCCGGCGCGCTCGAAGCCGAAGCTGCCGTCGCGCAAATGGGTGACATAAAGGTTGGGCAGGCGCAGCACGCGCCCGTCTGCGCGACCGCTGCCGAACAGCCACAGGGGTTCTCCGAAATCATCGTAGGTGGCCCAATAGAACAGCGCCGAACCTTCGCTCAGCATGGTCAGGCTGAAGCCTTCACCGTCGCGCCCGGCGGGTTGGTAATAATTGCCGCTCAACAGGCGGCTGAACGGCTGCAGATCCAGGCCCTGGCAGAACCCGGGGTCACCGCCGAGGTGACGTTCGTTGACGAAGCCGCGCTGGTCTTCGCCGACCAGCACATCATTCCAGCACAGGTCCAGACCTTCACCTGGCGCGAGATCGTCGAGCGCCGTGATGCTTGCCGGCAGTTCCCCGAGCAGGCCATTGCCGGACAGGTCAAGACGCAGGAGGCTGGCGCCATCCGGGCTGCAGGTGACCCCGTGCCAGCGGCACTCCGTTCCTTCCGCATCCATCCAGCCCAATGACTCATGCCAGCCCGGCCCATTGGTGGCCTGGTAAAGCTCGCGTAGCGCCGCGCGTTGGGCCGGCGGGAGGAAAACCACATCAGCCTGTAGCGAAACCTGGTCGAACCAGACGACGCGGGCCGGTTCGCGCGGTTGACCACCGCTGCTGCGGTCGCGTAGCCGGATGCTGACGCGGGCCGAGCGCACATCCTCGCCCAATTCACTGGCCAGACGTGTGGCGCTTTCGATCCGTGCCCACTCACCAGGGGTGACGCGTTCGCCGCTCAACCCCACATCGGTTCCGATCTGTTCGGCATCGGCATTGGCCGAGTCGGAATCGCATACCTCATCAGCATAGAAATCGACCCGCAACCTGAGGGCCAATTCGGGGTCGGGCTCATCGGTGCGGATGTGAACCGACAGCATGAGGGCGTCAAAGTGATCATCCAGCGCTACGCACTGATCCACGCGGCTGTCGCCAAAGCCGCGGCCCAGCGCGTTGAAGCGGAAAGCCCGGCCGCCGGCCACAGCGAAGTCGACATCTTCGACAATCCCGAGCTGGTCGTCCCGATCCAGGCTAAGCGTCCAGCCCGGTGGTCCTTCGCCGTCCCGCCATTCTCCGGCTTGGTCCGCAAAATCGGCGTTTTCCAGTGTGAATGCCCCCGCCGGAAGCGTTAAAAGCCCCAGCAGGACCACCAGAATTCTCGTTATGACCGCTCGCACTTTCATTTACCCTCTTGCTCCCACTATGAACTATAGTGCCAGATTGTTGCAGTTCGATGACTTAAAAATCAAGCTCAAAGCAGTCCGCACTCAAGACTGCCGCCGGTAATCAGTGCGTGCAACACCTGCTGAGGCTTGCTGACCCCGCGCAACCCATGGCTGACGCGCCGGCGAGTCGTTGCTTGTTTTCGGTCTAGGTAGTCGATTAAACTTACAAGCTGTCCGGAGCTGTTAGATTTTAGTGAAACTTATTATCCAGATCCCTTGCTTCAATGAAGCAAACACGCTGGCCTTGGCGCTTTCCGAGCTGCCACGTCAAGTAGACGGCTGCGATCAGGTCGAGTGGTTAGTGATCGATGATGGGTCCAGTGATGGAACGGCTGAGGTGGCCCTTTCTAACGGCGTCGATCATGTCGTGCGGCATACCCGAAATCAAGGCCTGGCACGCGCATTCATGACCGGTCTGGAAAAGGCGCTGGAATTGGGTGCGGATGTGATTGTCAATACCGATGCTGATAATCAGTACTGCGGTGGAGATATCGAGAAGCTGGTGGCCCCCGTCGTTGCAGGTCAGGCGGATCTCGTCATTGGGGAACGGCCGATCAGCCATATCGACCATTTTTCCAGTCTGAAGAAGCTGCTGCAGAAATTGGGCAGCTGGGTTGTGCGCAAAGCGAGCGGCACAAATGTTCCAGATGCGCCGTCCGGATTCCGGGCGATCAGCCGGATCGCAGCCACTGAACTGAATGTGTTTAACAACTATACCTACACACTGGAAACAATCATCCAAGCGGGCCAACGCAATATGGCAATAACATCAGTGCCTGTGCGCGTCAATGAGGATCTGCGCCCGTCCCGTCTGGTAAAAAGCATACCCTCGTACATCAAGCGCTCAATGGTCACGATTGTGCGAATTTTCGTGATCTATCGGCCTTTCTTTTTCTTCGCCTGGATTGGCGCAATATCATTTGCTTTGGGTACGATCTTGGGTCTGCGCTTTCTTTATTTTCTGGCAACGGGGCAAGGGGATGGCTATGTGCAGTCATTGATCCTGGCCGCTGTGCTATTGATTGCTGGGTTTCAGACTGTTCTGGTCGCATTCCTGGCGGATCAATTGGCGGCTAATCGGTTGCTGTTACAGCAAATTCGATCGCGACTATTGCGCACAATGTCTGAGCGCGCCAAACACAAAGCGTGAAAGAAAATCCGCCGACTGGGGCCAATTGGGTGGCGGTTTTCGCCGGTCGGATGGCCTTAGGGCTTCCGGTGCTGATTCTGGCGCCATTGTACGGAATTTGGCCCCTTGACCATTTAATTTCCTTGGGGTTGATGCTGCCTGCCTTGGGGGCGGTGGAGTGTCTCGCCAGTACTGGAACCTGGCTGTATTGCCCTTTGGCTTCTGAAGGAGAGCGTCACGCAACGAGCTACGGCTTGCCTGTAGTGCAGCTGGCGAGCCTGGTTCACCGCAGCGGTCTGTTCCCTCTGGCAGTTTCGTGGAATATCACCGGTTTTTTGTTGCTCTATCTGGCCGGTGTTGGAACGCAAGGCTTTCTGAGGTCCATGGGGGTTGGAAGTTTCGTCTCGCTAATCGGGTCCATTCTTTTTTTGGCGTTACCCATTGTTTCCGCCAAAGGTGGGTATCCGCTGTTGATGTGGGGTTTTGCACTGTTGCCCATGCTTTTATGGGCACAGTTTGGCGCCTGGCAATTGAAAAGCCATATTTTTGCTTTTCTCATATTCAGTGTTGCGTTGACTTTGGGCCTTTTTCAGGAGCCTTACAGTCTGGTTATGGCGTTGACTTTTGGGGGCTGGTTAGCAGTTGTGAGAATAATGGCTGATGGGGGTTCTGGTTTGCGTTTCACCATCCCCCGGACGACAACTTGGCTGTTGGCTTGCTTGCTCGCTATTTTGCTTTATCGGGCTTATGTTCCCGGTGGCGCCGATTACGCTGTTATGCCAATGGATTTTTTCCGAGGGCAGGGCATTGACTTGATCGCTCTTGTCGCGAGAGATCCTCAGCTCTTTTGGCTTGGTCCTATTTTCGGCGTCGGTGCCTTGACTCCGGCTTTGTATTTTACCGATGGTGAGATGACAGCTCACAGCTATATTGGGCTGGCGTTGGTGCTGGGGGTGGTGATCTTCTTGTTGACCCAGCGGTTTTGGCGAGATGCCCGTCAGATCGTTCTCTTGCTGACGTTTCTAGGGGCATCGCTGATGGCCCTCGGCCCTTCGTTGAAGATAAACTCCATCGCTGATGGACGCAGTGCAGACGATCCGATTACCATGCAAACGTATTTGATGCCACCCGAAGCGGCGGTCATCAGTTTGCCGCACCAATTCGTCTATGAGTTTCCTCCATTCAGGTATATGCGTTCGGTCAGCCGTTGGTATCTTCTTGCCGCTTTGATGCTGGTAACTCTGCTCGCATCATCTGTCGAGGCGCTTTGGCGACGGGCGTTTTGGGGTAGGGGTTTCGCAGTTTTGTTGGTATCAATGGCTTTGCTTGAGCATTGGCCCAACATCACGCATAGGATGGCTTTGACTGAAGTATTTGGCCGCCTTTATGCGGAAATGGAGCGTGACCTGATCGGTGAGTTGGAAGGTAAGCTGGCGGAAGGCGAGACGGTGGTTTTCCTTGGGGGAGACCGGTTGTCTAATGAGTTTTTTTCTACTTGGTTGTGTGCACGAGTTTCTTGCAATACTTTTAATGCATCGACAGATAAAGCCCGAAAGATCGCCATGGCAAGCTGGCCAGAGGTTATGCGCAGTCGACTGGATCGGTCGTCTTCAGCCGCTGAACGAGCGGAGTTGCTTGTAAATGGATATTTCGATGTTCTGGTTCTTAGCCACTTCGACTTGCGCTGGGATAGCTATTCCTGGCCGCCGCCGGCAAACCGCCGGGAACATATGTATGAAACCTGGGTTCGCCCCTATCAAGGGCTAGAGAATGTCGCAGTGGATGTCGGGGAGTGGTTCAGCGTAGTTCGGTACTCGCCTTCGTCTCTTCCAGAAAATGACGATAGTTGATCAGGTCGTTTTTGCCGCGCACTGCCCACCAGCATCCTCCGCCTGAAAAGACCATCAGATCTCCTGCAACGGTCAAGACACGAAATGCCGCGGCAGCACTGACGGCAAGTGCAGGCTCAATCCATGCAGACAACACCACAGTCAGTACGAATTCGCGAACGCCAAGACCGCCCGGGGATCCGGGTGTTATAAACCCGGCTAGCCAGGCTAAAATTGCGGCGCCAACAACGGCACCCAGGGGAGCGTTGTGTTCAGGCGCTATCAGATACAGCAAGACAGCGAATAAAAGCGCCGAGCCTAATAAAAAGGCGGACTCCAGCAGTAGTGGGGTAATTAGCCCTTTTGCCTGAAGGTTCGAGCCAAGAAGCCGCCGGCTGAGAAACGGAACTGTCAGAACCAAAGAGACTAAAGCCAAAGTCGGCAGGACAAAGGCAAGCCACCCTGGCCAGTCAAAGTGTTGAGGCCAGTCACTACCCCCAAACAGTACCAGGAGACCCAGGGCTCCGCACAGCAAAAGCCATGGCTCCAGGCCCGATGCAACCAAGATTGCAGGGCGTGATGCCCCGCTGGCGCGAGTCAGAGCGTAGCGAAAAACGAAGTGCATCACGTTCCCGGGCAGGTACTTTCCCAATTGGGAAAGGGCGAAGACGCCAATGGAAAGTCCGATTGGCGCTCCTCCGGCGCTGCGCGCCATAAGCTTCCACCAGGCAAGGGCTTGGAACAGGGAGATAAAGATATATGCGAGTAGCGCAATCAGCACAATGGCAGTATTCCCGCGCACGGCCGAAGCAAGCAGGCTTAGTCCCTCGTGCCGGGTAAAGGAATACATAACCCAAATCACTGTGGCTGTTGTTATCGCGTACCCTAGCCGGGTTATCCACTTTCTGGCTCGCTTCATCGTATTAGTATCGCATGCTGAAATGGCAAGTCGGATATCGAAGGTGGACCCAAACGCAGCGCTATTGAGATGATTTCGAACCATTTAACCCCGGATCAAGTTCTCATGCGCCGTGCCCTGGAGTTGGCCCGTCAAGCTGAGTCTTACGGCGAGGTGCCGGTTGGTGCAATTCTGGTACGTGACGGCCGAGTGTTGGGGGAGGGCCTCAACACCCTGATCCGCGACCACGACCCCAGCGCGCACGCAGAAATGGTGGCGATTCGCGCTGCTGCCAAAGCCGAGGGCAATTACCGCCTGCCGGGCACGACCTTGTATGTCACGCTAGAACCGTGCAGCATGTGCGCCGGCGCCATTGTCCAGGCCCGGATCGCGCGTGTGGTCTATGGTGCCGACGACCCGCGTACGGGGGCTGCGCGCTCGGTGTTTCGCATTCTGGACCATCCTCAACTGAATCACCGCTGCGAGGTGGTCGGGGGCGTGCTGGCCGAGGAGTGTGGGGATTTGCTGCGGCGCTTCTTCCGCGCGCGGCGTCGGCACCGCGCCGATGATAAACTTTGACATCTTTCTGCCATATTGCCGTGACCCATGAACTCCAGACTGTTTTGCGCGCTTCCGGCCCTGCTGTTGTTGAGTGCGTGTACTGATCCTTCCAGCCCCGAAGTGGCTGCCAGTGCCGACGAGACCCCGGTTGAGGCCAATGTCGAGGCGGCGCTCGACGCCGAGCCAACGGCCGCCGACGAGGCGACCAATCCACTGCTCATCGATTCCACGCTGCCCTATGGTCTGCCACCGTTCGACCAGATCGAGGATGAGCACTACGCGCCGGCGCTGGAGTTCGGCATGGCCGAGCATCTGGAGCAGATCCAGGCGATCACCGGCAATCCCGAGGCCGCCAGTTTCGAAAACACCATTGTTGCCATGGAACTGGCCGGTCAGACCCTGGCCAATGTGCAGCGCATCTTTTCCAACATGCTGGGTGTGGACACCAATGACACCCTGCAGGCCGTGCAGCGCGAGTTTGCCCCGCGCCTGGCCGCGCATAGTGATGCCATTCTGCTGGATTCCGACCTGTTCGCCCGCGTTCTGGCCGTCTACGAGCAACGCGATGGCCTGGACCTGAGCCCGGAGGCGCTGCGTCTGGTCGAGCGCTACCATACCCGCTTCGTGCGCGCCGGCGCCCTGCTCGACGAAGAACAGCAGGAAAGACTCCGGGAAATCAACGCCGAACTGGCCGGTCTGGGTGCCCAGTTCAGCCAGAAGGTGCTGGCCGAGGTCAATGATTCGGC
>SLJA01000346.1 GCA_007135355.1 Wenzhouxiangella sp. | reverse complement strand
GCGTAAAGATGCTGAGAGATTGGGACAGCTTCCGCGCCCCGCCCGCCCCGAATCCCACAACACCCCCGGATGCAGCAGATTTGAGAGATGGGAGGGGGCCAGACTAAGCTACCCGCTAAACCCCGGCCCCCCCTTAACCCTTAACCCTTAACCCTTAACCCTGAACTCTAGACCCTAGACCCTAGACCCTAGACCCTAGACCGGGCCGAGGTATCCGCGTAGGTCGGCCCTCCGTGGCCGACGTCCGGTACATCAATAACCCCGATGCCCGATCATCACCCGCCTCGGGATTGACGGGCAGAAACCAAACCGTGGTGCCACCGGATGCCCCCGCCGTCGGGGATGGAACCCCGACCTACGAACCCCTGAACCCTGAACCCTGAACCCCAAAACCGTGCCTATTGAAGCAATCTCACCAACAATCATCTAAGACTGCGCCAGGCCACGAACAAACCAATGGCCAGGCTGCCCAGGGCGGGCAGGGAGTAGTCGGTGGCCAGCGGCGGGACCTGGTAGCCGGCCAGCACGGCCGCGGCGATGATGAAGCCGGCGGACAGGATGGCGCCGGGCAGGCGGCGGTTGTGGCGGCCGACCTGGACACCCAGACGTTCCAGCTCGTCGGAATCGATGCGGGCGCGTAGTTTGCCGGCAGCGGCCAGTTTCAAGGCCTCATAAATCAGGTGCGGCACTTCCGGACTGCGCGCCAGCAGGCTGGGCAGCTGGCGGCCGATCTTCTCGGCGGTGCGCGGCAGTCCGTAGCGCTCGCGGTAGATGCCCTCCAGCTCGGGTTTGGCCACCTCCCAGATGTTGAGCTTGGGATACAGATCGCGACCCATGCCTTCGATATTGAGCAGGGTCTTTTGCAGCATGATCAGCTGCGGCTGCAGGGTCAGCTTGAAGCGCCGCGCGACCTGGAACAGGCTGATCACCGTTTCGGCGAAGGAAACGTCCTCCAGCGGTCGCGTGAAGGCCGGCTCGCAGACGGTGCGCGTGGCCGCCTCTAGTTCGTCCAGGCGCGTATCCGGCGGTACCCAGCCGGCTTCGATATGCAGTTCGGCGACGCGCCGGTATTCGCGGTTGAAGATGGCAAGGAAATTTTCGCCGATGTAGTACAGATCGCTGGGGGTCAGGCTGCCGACGATGCCGAAGTCCAGCGCGATGAGGGTGGGGTCGTCCGGGTTGCTTGCATTGACCAGGATGTTGCCTGGATGCATGTCGCCATGAAACAGGTTGTCGCGGAAGACCTGGGTGTAGAACAGGCGCACGCCGCGCCGCGCCAGCACTTCCAGATTGACTTTGCGCCGACGCAGTTCGGCCAGGTCGCGGATCGGGATGCCGCTGACCCGTTCCATCACCATCACTCGGTTGGCGGTCAGTTCCCAGTAGATTTTCGGAATGTAGAGCTCCCGCGAGTCCTCGAAGTTGCGCCGAATCAGGGAGGCGTTGGCGGCCTCGGACTGCATCTTCAGCTCGTCGTGGACGACCCGTCCGAACTCCTTGACGATATCGTCGGGGCGAATGCGGTCACCTTCCGGGTGATAGCGTCGCACCAGCGCGCCGAGACTCTTGAGCAGCGTCAGATCGCGCTGGATCTGGTGTTCAATGGCTGGGCGTACTACCTTGACCACGACTGCTTCGCCGCTTTTGAGCACGGCACCATGGACCTGGGCGATCGAGGCCGAGGCCAGCGGCAGGGCCTCGAATTCGGCGAACAGCTCCTCGATCGGCGCCTTGAGTTCGCGTTCGATGATGGCGCGCGCCTGATCCGATGGGAAAGGGGCAACGGCGTCCTGTAATCCGGCCAGTTCGTCGGCAATGTCAGGCGGCAGCAGATCGCGGCGCGTCGACAGAATCTGACCGAATTTGACATAAATCGGGCCGAGCTCCTGCAACGCCAGGCGCAGGCGCTCGCCACGCGGTAGATCGGCCATCGCCCGTCGGCCCGGCAGCAGGCGAAACAGACCGGCCAGCGGCAGACCTTCCAACAGTTCGTCGAGCCGGTAGCGGGTCAGCGTGAGTACGATGCTGACCATGCGAACCGAATGTCGAATCATGCCAGGCCCCGCCGGCGCATCTTGACCTCCAGACGATCGGTAGCTTCGCTCAGCTCATCGACGTCGCGGGCAAAGGAGCGCGCTTCAGCGCGGGTGGTCAACAGCCCGCTTTCCTCGCGCAGGTAGTGGCTGACTTGCTCACCGGCAACTCCGGCTAGCCGGCGGCTTTCGCCGAAGGAGTCGCGCAGCAGGCGCCAGACCTGGTGGCCGAGCACATCGCCCAGCTGTTCGGTCAGCAGACCTTCCCAATCCGGGTCGAGTTTGCGCAGCAACTGCTCCAGAGCCTGGGCGGCACCGGCGTCGCCGTCGATGCGTACGCCGCTGTGCTTGCCGAACCAGTCCGGCGCGGCCATGGCCAGCAGCGCGCCTGGTGAGCCGGTGATGACGGTGTCAGGCGGCAGGTCGCTTTCAGCAACAACGCTCAGGCGATCCGGCATGCCGCGGAAAAACAAATCGATGCCCAGACCGGACAGCACCAGCTTGATACAGCGCTGATCCAGGGCCAGGAGGCGTTGCTTGCCCACTGGATCGGCATCCAGCGCCTGGTTGACAGCGCGATCGATGGCGGTCGCCAGCAGGCCTGGCAAAGGCGTGAGGTAGCGGCTCATTTCGAGTGAGTGGGCTCAGGTGCGCACGCCGCGATGCACGGCGCAGATCCCGGCCGAGTAGTTTTCCCAGCCGACGTTCTCGAAACCAGCCTGTTGCAGCAGGCCGGCCAGGGCCTCCTGATCGGGAAAGCGCCGGATGGACTCGGCCAGGTACTGATAGCTTTCCTTATCGCGCGCGATGGCCGCACCCAGACGCGGCATGACCTGAAAAGACCAGGCGTCATACGCTTTGCCGAGCACGGGCAGGCCCACCTTGGAAAACTCCATGATGTGGACGCGACCGCCGGGCTTGAGCACCCGGTGCATTTCGGCCAGCGCGGCATCGCGGTGGGTGACGTTGCGCAATCCGAATACGATGGTGACGTGGTTGAAGCTGCGGTCGGCAAAGGGCAATTTTTCGGCGTTGACCTGCAGCCAGTCCAATCCGTCGACGCGGCCTTCGGCATCCATTCGGCCGCGGCCGACGCTGAGCATGGCGTGGTTGATATCGGCCACGCTGACCTGCGCACCGTGGGCGGCAGCCAGGCGCGCAATATCGCCGGTACCTCCGGCCAGATCCAATAGCCGGTCGCCCTGCTGCAAGCGGCAGCTGGCGACGAAGCGGCGTTTCCACAGGCGGTGAACGCCCAGCGACATCATGTCGTTCATGAGGTCGTAGCGCTGGGCGACCGAGGTGAATACGCGTTCGACCAGGCGGGTTTTTTCCTCGGGGGCTACGTCCTTGTAACCAAAATCGGGCATGGCAGGGTCATTCGCTCTGTTGCAAGGGGATTTGCCGCTATTTCAGCCCGGCTTCAGTCAGCCGCCGCTGGTAGTGGGCCAGGTTTTCGGCCATGTTAACGCCCAACTCGTAAAGAAACGGCCAGGAATAAATGCCGGTATTGTGCCCGTCGTCGAAATGCAGACAGACTGCGTAGTTGCCCACCGGCGTGATCCGGTCGATGTTGACGTTTTCCTTTCCGGTCAGCAGGTTGAGTTCCTCCTGGCCGTGACCACGCACCTCGGCGGAGGGTGAATGGGTGCGCAGATATTCGCACGGCAGTTCGAAACTGTGACCGTCATCGAATTCAACGATCAGCATGCGGCGGTTTTTTTCCAGGCGGATTTCAGTCGGGTCAGGCATGGCGGTGTCAGGGCGGCGTATAGAAAGTGGGTGAGCCGGGTCCGACCGGCAGACCGAGGGCGAAAACCCAGATGAAGAACAAGGTCACCCAGCTGATGAAGTAAAAAATCGAGTAGGGCAGCATGGTGGCGATCAATGTGCCGATGCCGAAGCGCTTGTCGTAACGCGTCGCCCAGGCCAGGATCAGGCCGAAATAGCTCATCATCGGGGTAATGATGTTGGTGGTCGAATCTCCGATGCGGTAGGCGCCCTGGATGACTTCCGGCGCATAGCCGATCAGCATCAGCATGGGCACGAAGATCGGCGCGGTGACTGCCCACTGGGCCGAGGCGGAGCCCAGGCTCAGGTTGACAATCGCGCACATGATGATGAAAAACAGGAACACCAGCGGCCCGGTGAGCTCGATGGCTTTGAGGAAATCGGCACCAGTGATGGCCGTGATCAGTCCCAGGTTGGTCCAGCCGAAAAAGGCCACGAACTGGGCGGCGAAGAACACTAGCACGATGTACAGGCCCAGGGTTGCGATGGCCGAGGCCATGCCATCGATGACATCGCGATCGTTTTTCATGGTGCCGACCACGCGGCCATAGGCGAAGCCCGTGGCCAGGAAAAACACGAAGATCCAGGCCACGATGGAGCGGAAAAACGGACCGGAGCTTTCGATGAAGCCTTCGCCGACCGCATTGGGGTCGCGCAAAACACCATTTTCCGGCAGCACCATGATGAGAATCAGCCCGACCACGCCAAGCACTGCCAGGCCGGCCATGACCAGGCCTTTCTTTTCTTCCGGCTTGAGCGGGCTCATCTGGCTGTCATCCAGCACCCGCGGGTCGGCCCGCGAATCGTCATATTTCCCCAGCTTGGGCTCGACGATGAAGATGGTGACCAGTGAGCCGATGGCGGTAATCATGAACGTGCTGACGATCATGAAATACCAGTTGGCGGTGGCGAAGACCTCGTAGTCGGGGTCGATCAGGCGCGCGGCCTCGGTGGTGATGCCGGCCAGCAGCGGGTCGATGGTGCCCAACAGCAGGTTGGCTGAGTAGCCGCCGGAGACTCCGGCAAAGGCCGCGGCCATGCCGGCCAGCGGATGCCGGCCCAGGGCCAGGAAAATGGCACCGCCCAGCGGTACGAGCACGACATAGCCCATTTCCGAGGCGGTATTGGAAATGACGCCGGCGAACACCAGCGCCACGGTGACCAGGTGCCGGGGAGCATTGAGCACGATGCCGCGCACCATGGCCGACAGCAGACCGGACTTTTCCGCCACGCCGACGCCGAGCATGGCGACCAGCACCACGCCCAGTGGGGCGAAGTTGACAAAGTTGGTGACCAGGTTGCCGAAGATGCGGCGTACACCTTCGGCATTCATCAGGCTGACCGCTTCGATGGTCGCCCCGGCCGAGCCCGGGCGGGGGTCGGTGACCGACACGCCCAGCCAGCCAAACAGTCCGGAGACGAATACCATGGCCGTTGCCAGCAAGGCGAACAGGGTGACGGGGTGGGGCAGCAGATTGCCCAGCCACTCGACGGTATCGAGAAAGCGGGTAAACCAGTTACGCTGCTCAATTTGCTGCTGCGGAGTCCGGCTGCTCACGTCGCGATTTTCAACGCTGGTGGGGGAGGGTCAGCGCATGATAGCAACAGGCCGCCGCGCGTGCAGAGCGGCCGGTCGGGTTCAGCGCTGGGCAGCGCGCCGGCGCAGCTGGTTGAGCAGGTCAACCCGGGTGATCAGACCGAGGAAACGCTCGCCGTCCATCACGATGGCGACATGATCGCGGTTGAAGATGGGCAGCAGTTCGTCGATCGGGGCGCGATAGTCCACCGACTCCAGCTCGGTCACCATGGCTGCGGTCACCGGCTCGGCGAAGCGCTGCTCATCCTGGTAGACATGGACCAGAATGTCGGATTCATCGACAATGCCGACGATGCGCTCACCCGCCATGACCGGCAGCTGCGAGATGTCATAGAGCATCATGCGCTTGTAGGCGTTGGCCAGGCTTTCGGAATGGCCGACGGTTACGGCGTCGCGGCTGGCCATGGGGCGGGCGATCAGGTCTCTCAGGTCACCGTGATTGCTGCCCGGCAGCAGGCCATGGTCACGCATCCAGTGATCGTTGTAAACCTTGGACAGGTAGCGGTTGCCGGTGTCGCAGACCATGGACAGGACCCGTTTGGGTTCGGTCTGCTCGCGGCAGTAGCGCAGGGCCGCGGCAACCAGCGTGCCGGTAGAAGATCCTCCCATAAGGCCCTCGCGCTTGAGCAGTTCGCGCGCGGTGAGGAAACTTTCACGGTCGGAAATGCTGTAGGCCTTGCCGACCCGGGAAAAGTCGCTGATGGAGGGCAGGAAATCCTCGCCGATGCCCTCGACCAGCCAGCCGCCGGCATCCTCGCGCACATGGCCGCTGGCGATGTAGTCGGCCAGGATCGAGCCTTCCGGGTCGGCCAGCACCAGTTCCAGTTCGGGTGCGACTTGCGCGAAATAGCGCGACAACCCGGTAATGGTGCCGCTGGAGCCTACGCCGATGACGATGGCGTCCAGCCGGCCTTCCATCTGGCGCCAGATTTCCGGCCCGGTCATGGTCTCATGGGCCAGCGGATTATCCGGATTGCCGAACTGGTTGATGAAATAACTATCCGGGGTCTCCTCGGCGATGCGCGCGGCCAGGTCCTGGTAATACTCGGGGTGACCCTTGCCCACATCCGAGCGGGTGATCACCACTTCGGCGCCCATGGCTTTGAGGTTGGAGATCTTCTCCCGGCTCATCTTGTCCGGTATGACCAGAATCAGGCGATAGCCCTTGCTGGCGGCGACCAGAGCCAGGCCCAAGCCCGTGTTGCCGGCTGTGCCCTCGACCAGGGTAGCGCCCGGCTTCAATTCACCCCGCTGCTCGGCCGCCTCGATCATCTTCAGGGCGATGCGGTCCTTGATCGACCCGCCGGGGTTGGCGCTTTCCAGTTTCAGCAACAGCTCGCAGGGCCCGGTATCGAGCTGGTTGACGCGCACGATCGGCGTCTCACCGATCAGTTCGAGTACATTGGCATGAATAGTCATGGCAAAAGAGGCGGGTCGGTAAAAAAACCGCCCGGTCCAACGAGCGTCGTGACCGGGCGGTGGTGAGTGTCTCTGGTAAGGCTTCAGGCCGCGTTGGCCTGTTCCATCATGCGCGTCAACTGGTCCTTGGCCCGGAGTTTTTCACGCTTGAGCTGATTGAGGGCGAGGTTTTCCATGGGGGCAGTGCCATGCTCGGCGGCCAGAACTCGCTTTTCGAGTTGCTGGTGGTGGTTGTAGAGACGCCGAAACTCTTCGTTTTGCTTGAGCATGGTTTCCATCTCTTGCTGACGGTTTTCGAACATGGGCGTAACTCCTTCTTGATCAGGGAGGTAAGGGTTAAGCGTGAAAATCAATGGCGGATGGCTTCTGACCCAGCGTTCCCGGAAAGGGACTGTGCAGGTTCACGATCATGATGTGGTAATGAGTCAGACGCATAGCCTGTTACGGGGCGGTCGGTCTGACCGCAGAACTGGCCAGCTTTCACGATGCCGACCATGTCTTACTTGTAACGCAAAGCGGCGCGATGTGCAAGCCACGTTCACAAGTTAGTGACCCATTAGTCATAAAGCAAGATGACATCGACTCGCCGGTTCTGGCGGCGACCGTCTTCGCTTTCGTTACTGGCGATGGGGAATTCTTGACCCATGCCGACAGCCTGAATGCGGTCGCCGTCAACGCCCAGGGCGATCAACTCACGCCGCACCGAGTCGGCCCGTGCCTGCGAGATGCGCATATTGACCTGTGCCGTGCCGGTGCTGTCGGTATGCCCTTCAATGCGGATTCGACGTTCCGGCTCGCTCTGCAGCAGCTCGACCACATCTTCTAGGTTGGCCCGCGCATAGTCTGCCAGCTCGGTCTGCCCCAGCTCGAACAGCACATCGCCCAGGGTGACGACGACGCCGCGGTCGGTTTCGCGCAGTTCCATCAACTCCAGCCGCCGTCGGAGCGAGTCTGCCGCTTCCGAAGCCAGCTGTGCTTCGCGCCGGGCCAGTTCAATCTCGCTGGCCTGCGCTTCGGCCAGGCGGCGCGCCGCTTGCGCTTCTTCCCGCGCTTCGCGTTCGCGGCGGGCGGCTTCTTCACGCTGTTCGTCAGCGGTCATCGCCGCGCGCCGCGCGCGTTCGATTTCTTCCAGGGTGGTGGCGCTGATCAGTCGTGCCTGCTCGGCCTCGCGCCGGGCTTGCTCGACTTCGAGGCGGCTGGCGCGCAACAGCAGTTGGGTGCGTTCCTGATCCAGCTCATCGATGCGCGCACGCGCCTGGGCCCGAAAGGCTTCGGCCCGAGCGATTTCAATGCGCTTCTCGGCGATGTGGATCCGATGGGCGCGTTCGGCCTCGTTCAGTCCATCAGCGGCCGCCGAGCGGACCGCGCGCTCGGCATCGGCCAGCGCCAGTGGCACGCGTCCAGACAGCTCGCGGTCGTCGCGAAAGCTGCTCAGATCGCTGCGCAGGTTGGACAGCGCGCTATCGTCACGCTGGGGGGTTGCGCAGCCGGTCATGACCAGCAGCGCCGCCAGCAGCACGCCCGGCAGCAGTCGGTTCATTCGAGCACCTCGCGGCCGAAGGCGTCAACCAGATCGGCGCGCAAGCGTTCCAAAGCGCGCTGTCGCTGGGCCAGTTCCGCCCGAGTCTGCGCGGCGCGGGTGCGCGCCAGCGCCAGCTGCGCCTCGATTTCGGCCTCGTCGGCCAGGCGCCGAGTCTCGGCCGCGCGCCCGGCCTGCATTTGCGCGCGTGCCGCTTCAAGGCGCTCACGTGCGAAGCGCAGTTCCAGCGGCGCATACTCGGCGGCACCGGCCTGCTCGGCCTGGAGCAGCGCGGTTTCGGCGTTTTCAAGCAAGCGTGGATCGGGTGGCGTGGTCGCACAGGCAGCGAGCGTGAGCAGAGTCACTACAGCAAGAAGTCTGACGGAGCTGGTTGTCATGACAAATGCGCTTCCTTGAGATTCAACAGGGCTTGGCCCTGGTTCCAAACCGATCGCTCAGTTTAACTCGCATCGGGCTGGTTTTCCGGTCTGGCTGCCTGTACATCCTGTCTGCCTTCCAGGCGCGCACAGATAGCCTGTATCCGGTCCAGGCCGTCCAGTGGGCAGTTAAAGCGGCGCGCGTTGTAGACCTGCGGCAACAGACAGCAATCGGCCAGCCCGGGTTCCTCCCCGCAACAGAACGGAGCGTCGTGCCGGCTCAGGAGTGTCTCCACCGCGGCCAATCCGCTCTCAGTCCAGTGCCGGTACCAGGCCAGACGAGCGGCTTCATCGAAGCCGCCAGCCTCGACCAGGTAGGCCAGTACGCGCAGATTGTTGAGCGGGTGGATGTCGCAGGCGATAAGCTGGGCGATCGCCCGGGCCTGAGCCCGACCGTCCGGGGTAGTGGGGAGCAGCGGCTTGACTGGAAAAAGCTCGTCCAGGTATTCGATAATGGCCAGCGACTGGTTCAGAACCAGCTCGCCATGAACCAGGGTCGGCACCAGGCCCTGGGGGTTGAGCGCGCGATATGCATCGGTATGCTGCTCGCCGCCGTTTTTGACCAGATGGACCGGGCGCAGCTCATGCGCCAGTCCTTTCAGCGCCAGCGCCAGCCGCACCCGATAACTGGCCGATGAGCGCCAGTAAGAATAAAGAATCAGCGGCTTGTCGTCGTTTTGGTGCTCACTCATCGGGGTTTCTTGGGTTTCGTCCGGAGTTCTTGCATCACGCAGAGGCGCTGAGACGCAGCGTACACAGAGATAAAAAGCGATTTTGCGAGGGGAAAAGAACGGCCCACCGCGACTTCCAAACTCCTTTTCCCTCTGCGTTCTCTGTGTCTCCGCGTCGCTGCGTGATGCCTTTCACTGCAGGCAACCTAGACAGCTTAGCGCCGGTATTCGATCAGGGTCTGTTCGATCGGACCGAAAATGCTCTCTCCGCGCGGGTCGAGCATTTCGATCCTGACCACATCGCCAAACTGCAGGAACGGCGTGCTCGGCTTGCCCTCGGCAATGATTTCCAGCATGCGCTTCTCGGCCAGACAGGAGGCGCCGCGGGCGGTGTCCTGGTTGGCGATGGTGCCGGAGCCGACCAACGTACCTGCAGCCAGCGGGCGGGTGCGGGCGGCATGAGCGATCAGCTCGGCAAACGAGAACTGCATGTCCTCGCCGGCTTCCGGCTGGCCGAACAGGGAGCCGTTCAGCCAGGTTTTTAGCGGCAAGTGCAGCTTGTCGTCGCGCCAGGCAGGGCCGAGTTCGTCGGGCGTGACCGCGACCGGCGCCAGCGCCGAGCGCGGCTTGGACTGCAGAAAGCCGAAGCCTTTGGCCAGTTCACCGGGGATGAGATTGCGCAGAGAGACGTCGTTAAGCAGGGTGATCAGCTGGATATGCCGGCCGCACTCAGCGATTGACGCGCCCATGGGGACATCATCGGTAATGACGCCGATTTCGGATTCGAAGTCCACCCCCCAATCTGCTGACGCCATGGCGATGTCGTCCAGCGGCCCGAGGAACCCATCCGAAACGGCCTGGTACATCAACGGGTCGGTGAAAAAGCTTTCCGGTACTTCGGCGCCGCGGGCTTTCCGCACTCGCTCAACGTGCGGTAGGTAGGCTGAGCCGTCGACAAACTGGTAGCAACGCGGCAGCGGCGCAGCCAATGTTGACAGATCCAGCTCGAACAGATCCTCGGCGGTGCCGGCGTTGACTTCGTCGTACAGCACTTGCAGTCGGGGCGCGCTCAGGTCCCAGTGATCCAGGGCCTTTTGCAGTGTCGGCGCAATGCCGTCGGCGCGCACTGCCCGCGACAGATCGCGACTGACGACGATTAGCGTGCCGTCACGGCCGCCTTGCTTGAGAGTGGCGAGTTTCATTTCGGTTTCCAACTGTTGACGTAGCCGGTCCATTCGACCTTTTCGGCATCGCCGGTGACTTCAAGCGCATCGCGCGTGTCGATCATCACCGCCACCTCTTCAGTCGCCTCGGACTTGGGCTTGAAGGCATGATTGAGTGCTTTGGGGTGCGGGCCATGGGTAAACCCGCACGGGTGCAAGGTCATCATCCCGGGATGAATGTTGTCGCGCGAGAAGAAGTTGCCGGCGTGATAGAAGATCAACTCGTCGTAGTCGTCGTTGTTGTGGAAAAACGGCACCTTGAGCGCGCCGGGATCGGACTCGAAAGGACGCGGCACAAAGGTGCAGATAACAAAGCGATTGGCCACGAAAGTCGAATGGGCCGACGGCGGCAAATGGAAGCGGTGGCTCATCAGCGGCCGGATGTCGCGCCAGTTGACCTTGACCGGCATCAGGTCGCCCTTCCAGCCGACAGCATCCAGCGGGTTGAACGGGTAGGTGATCGCCGACAGGCGATTGCGCCGCTTGACCACCACCTTCCAGGTCTGATCGCCCTGCTGGGCGCGGAAGGCATCGTTGATTTTTGGGGTATCCAATATGCCCGGATCGAAAATTGCGTGCGGGCCGACCAGACCTTTCTCGGGCAGCATGTAGCTGGAATTGGTCGCCTCGACCAGCAGCAGCTTGACCGGACCATCGGATTCCAGCCGCCACATCGTGCCGCGCGGCAGCACGATGTAGTCGCCATCGCGGAAGCGCATGTGGCCGTAGTCGCAGTACATATCGCCCGCGCCTTCGTGGATGAACAACAGCTCATCGCCGTCGGAATTGCGCGCCAGCACGTCCATGCGATCGCTCATCGTCCAGCTGCGGATGCGTGTGTGGGCGTTGTGCATCAGCTCGGTCGCATCCCAGGGCGAGCGGCTGTGTTCTTCAAT
>SLJA01000119.1 GCA_007135355.1 Wenzhouxiangella sp. | reverse complement strand
GTCAAGCAGAAACCCGGCCACCTTGGTCGCCTCCCCAAAGCACAACACCAGCAAGCCCGAGGCCATCGGATCCAGCGTCCCCGTATGCCCCGCCTTGCGAATCCCAAGCACCCGCTTGGCCGCCCCCAGCGCCGAATTCGAACTCAAGCCCACCGGCTTGTCCAGTAGCAGGATTCCCGAGTCCATCTTCAGATCCACTGGCCGCTCAACCAGACAGTCACCGCCAAAGTTCCCTGACCCCTAGTCCCCGACCCCTGATCCCTAGTACCTGAACCCCGAAACCTGAATCCTCAAGTTCTAATTCCGAGGCTTACGCGCCGCCGCCAACAGCTGCTCAATGCGCGAGCCCGATTCCGAGGAAGTATCGTGAATGAACTTGAGCGACGGCGTCAGGCGCAGGCGGATGCGCCCGCCCAATTCGTGGCGAACCTTGCCGGCGTGCTCGTTCAGGAAGCGGATGATCTCCGGCGCCTGCTCGATCTCCAGCACCGAGACATAGACCTTGGCGTGGCTGAGATCGCGCGCCACCTCGACATCGGTCAGGCTGATCAGCCCCGGCGGGATCTCGTACTCGAAGGAACGATGCAGGATGTCAGCCAGTTCGCGCCGCAGCAGACCCGCGACGCGTTCGGAACGGGGCCCGGCCATTACTGCAGCGTCCGCTGGACTTCAACGCGCTCGAAGCACTCGATCTGGTCACCGACCTTGACATCGTTGTACTGCTTGACGCCGATGCCGCACTCGGTGCCGGCCTGGACTTCGGAGACGTCGTCCTTGAAGCGGCGCAGCGACTCCAGCTCGCCCTCGAACACCACGACGTTGTCGCGCAGCACGCGGATCGGGTTGGCGCGCTTGACCACGCCTTCGACCACCAGGCAACCCGCGATGGCGCCCAGCTTGGACGAGCGGAACACATCCTTGACCTCGGCCAGGCCAAGAATCTGCTCCTTGGTCTCGGTGCCGAGCAGGCCGGTGATGGCCTTCTTGACATCGTCGATGGCGTCGTAGATCACGCTGTAGTAGTTCAGGTCCAGGTCGGCTTCCTGGATGATCTTGCGCGCCGAAGCGTCAGCTCGGACATTGAAGCCGATGATCACGGCGCTGGACGCCTGGGCCAGGCTAGCGTCGGACTCGGTGATGCCGCCTACGCCGGAGGAGACCACGTTGACCTTGATCTCCTCGGTCGACAGCCGGGTCAGCGCGTCGCGCAGGGCCTCGACCGAGCCCTGCACGTCGGCCTTGATGACCAGGTTGACGTTCTGGACTTCGCCGGCGCCTTCGCCCATCTGCTCGAACAGGTTCTGCAGCTTGGCGGCTTGCTTTTCGGCCAGCCGGCCTTCGCGCGCCGACTGCTTGCGCTGTTCAGCGGCCTCGCGCGCCTTGCGCTCGTCGGCCACGGCCAGCACGTCATCGCCCGCGTTGGGCACGCCGGACAGGCCCAGCACTTCGGCCGGAATCGACGGCCCGGCCTCATCGATGGCCTGGCCGGTTTCGTCGAACATGGCGCGGACGCGGCCGTAGACTTCGCCGGCCAGGATCATGTCACCACGGTGCAGCGTTCCGTCCTGGACCAGGATGGTTGCGACCGGACCACGGCCCTTGTCGAGGGAAGATTCGACTACCACACCGCGGCAGCGGCGCTCGGGCGCGGCCTTGAGCTCGAGCACTTCCGACTGCACCAGGATGGCATCAAGCAAGGCATCAATGCCGTCGCCGGTATGAGCCGAAACCGGCACGAAGATTTCTTCACCGCCCCATTCTTCCGGGACGACCTCTTCGGCCGACAACTCGGACTTGACCCGATCAGGGTCAGCCTCCGGCTTGTCCATTTTGTTGATCGCCACAATCAACGGCACACCGGCGGCGCGGGCGTGCTGAATCGCCTCTTTGGTCTGCGGCATGACACCGTCATCGGCCGCGACTACCAGCACCACGATGTCGGTGGCCTGGGCGCCGCGCGCGCGCATGGCGGTGAAGGCTGCGTGGCCCGGGGTATCCAGAAAGGTCACGGTGCCATTGTCGGTCTTGACGGAATAGGCGCCGATGTGCTGAGTGATGCCGCCCTCTTCGCCGGCGGCGACCTTGGCCCGGCGGATGTAGTCCAGCAGCGAGGTCTTGCCGTGGTCGACATGCCCCATCACCGTAACCACCGGCGGGCGGCTGAACATGGCGACATCGGATTCGGTCTCCTCGGCCACCAGCTCCTGCTCGATATCGCGGGCCTGGGCGGCACGGGCCTCATGGCCCATTTCCTCGGCCACCAAAATGGCCGTGTCCTGATCCAGCGGCTGGTTGATGGTCACCATGCTGCCCATCCCCATCAGGGTCTTGATGACCTCACCGGCCTTGACCGCCATCAGCTTGGCCAACTCACCAACGGTGATCGTCTCGGGGATATCGACTTCGCGCTTGACCGGCGCCACCGGCTTCTGGAAGCCATGCTCGGTACTGGGCGCGGAACTCGCGGGACGCCCTTTGCGCTTGGGCTTGCGGCGCTTCGATTTGGGCGTCACGTGCAGCTCTTCGCGACCATAGCGGGTGCGCGCATCGTCCGGTGCCTTGCCGGCCCGACGCTTGCGTTCGGCCTCGCGCTCGGCCGCCTGTTTAGCCACCTGGGCTTCCACCCGGGCCTGGGCTTCGGCCAGAGCACGCTCTTTCTCGGCCTCTTTCCGCGCTGCCTCTTCCTCGGCCTCGCGCTGCTTGCGCGCTTCTTCCTCGAGGCGCGCCTGCTCTTCCTGCTCGCGCTGGCGCCGCTCGGCTTCCTCACGCTCGAGCCGCTCGGCTTCCTCGCGCGCCTTGCGCGACTCCTCCAGCGCCTTGGCCGCTGCTTCGCGCTCCGGATCGCTCTTTTCCTGCTCGGCGATGGCGGCCCGCTTGACGTAGGTGCGACGCTTGCGCACTTCGACGTTGACGGTGCGCGAAGGCGCGGCACCACGGCCACGAGCGCGGCCGGCGCCGGCGGCAGGCACCTTGATTTCACTCACCGTCTTACGTTTCAGGGTCACCTTGCGCGGACCCGCTGCTTCTTCGCTCTCGCCCTTGCCGTGCGCAGTGCGCAGGTAGGTCAGCAATTTTTTCTTGTCGTCATTGGTCACCGCGGCCGAGGGGCTGCCCACCTCGATGCCGGCTTCATTGAGCTGAGTGATCAGACGATCCACGGGGACGCCCAATACTTCAGCAAGTTGCGTAACGGTGACCTGAGACATTCGTTTTCCTCGATTTCTTCGTGACTTACTCTTCGGTGAACCAGTGCGCGCGGGCCTTCATGATCAGCTCGGCGGCCAGTTCCGGCTCCAGACCCTTGACGTCTTCCAGCTCATCAGTCGCACATTCGGCCAGGTCATCGCGCGTGCGAATGCCTTTTTCGGCCAGGCGAAACGCGATGGCATCGGTCATGCCCTCCAGGTCGAGCAAATCTTGCTCTGGGCGATGCTCCTCGAGCTGCTCCTCGGAGGCAATCATCTGGGTCAACAGGGCATCACGCGCACGCTGGCGCAGCTCGGCGACGATCCCTTCGTCGAACTCCTCGATCGCCAGCAACTCGGACTCGGGCACATAGGCCACTTCCTCGACGTTGGTGAAGCCTTCGGCGACCAGGATCGAGGCCAGTTCCTCGTCCACGTCGAGCTTGCTCATGAACATTTCCAGCACTGAGCGCGATTCGCTCTCGCTCTTTTGTTCAGCCTGCTCCACGGTCATGACATTGAGCTGCCAGCCGGTCAACTCGGAGGCAAGACGCACGTTCTGCCCACCACGACCGATGGCCTGGGACAAGTTGTCCTCTTCAACCGCGATGTCCATGCTGTTGGAATCTTCATCGACCACGATGGAGTGGACCTCGGCCGGCGCCATGGCGTTGATGACAAACTGCGCCGGGTTGTCATCCCACAGGATAATATCGACGCGCTCGCCGGCCAGTTCGTTGGAAACGGCCTGCACGCGCGAACCGCGCATGCCAACACAAGCGCCAATCGGATCGGTGCGCGCATCCAGAGCCTGCACGGCAATCTTGGCTCGACGCCCTGGATCCCGTGCCGCGCCCTTGATCTCGATCAGACCCTGATTGATCTCGGGCACTTCCAGCTTAAACAGCTCGATCAGGAATTCACCCATGGTGCGGCTGACGAAAAGCTGTGGCCCGCGCTGGTCGGGGCGAACCTCATAGAGATAGCCGCGCAAACGATCCTTGGGCCGGGCGGTCTCGCCGGGAATGGTGTGCCGCGAAGGAATGAAGGCCTTGGCGTTTTCGCCCAGATCCAGCACGATGCCGCCGCGCTCCATGCGCTCGATCTGGCCGTGAATCAACTCCCCGACCCGACCGGCATAGGCCTCAACCACCTGCTCACGCTCGGCCTGGCGGACCTTCTGCACGATGACCTGCTTGGCCGCCTGGGCCGCAATACGGCCAAATTCGGGCGGCTCCATCGACTCCTCGATGAAATCGCCGACTTCCAGTTCCGGATCATGCTCACGCGCCTCCGAAAGGCGAATCTGGCGGTCGCCAGACTCCAATTCAGCCTCATCTTCGTCGTCTGACAGAACCTCCCAGCGTCGAAACGCTTCGTACTCGCCCGTTTTGCGATCGATCTCCACGCGCACTTCGATGTCTTCGGGATGTCGCCGCTTGGCCGCGGAAGCCAGCGCCGCCTCGATCGCCTCGAAAATAATCTCTTTTTCGAGACCCTTTTCATTGGAGACCACGTCCACGACCTGCAGAATTTCCTTGCCCTTATTCATGACCTATTCGCTTTGTGAGTCCTCTTGCCTTGCGGCGAACAATGCTTCCAGATCGGGCGCCAGATGCGCCCGAGCGATATCGGCGACGGCCATTTCCACCTCCTGACCATCGACGTTCAAAACCACGCTGCTGTCATCGGCTCGCACGATGACACCCTTGAAACGTCGGCGGCCGGCGATCGGTGCAAGCAGCTGTACCGCCGCCACCTCACCGCTGAACCGTGCAAAATGCGCGCCCGTGAACAGCGGGCGCTCAACGCCTGGTGATGACACTTCCAGGGTGTACTGACCCGGCACCGGCTCTTCCACATCGAACAGGGCCGATATCTCCCGACTGACACGCTCGCAGTCTTCGACCATGATGCCGTCCGGCTCGGCGTCGATGTAGATCCGCACCACTCGGTTTTTCGGGTTGGAGAGGTATTCCACGCCAACCAGGTCATAACCCAGGTCGTTGACCACCGGCTCAATCAAATTGTGCAGTCGATCACTGGTTGCCATGCGCTGAAGCGCCACTCCTTCCAAAACAGCAGTCCAGGACTGGTCAGGGACTCCTGCATGTTTTTTCTACTTTCTGAAGACTCGTGGATTTTCCACGTCCCAGTACGAAAAAAGCCCCTTTGACCAGGGGCTTTTTCGAGTTTCTGAAGAAACCTGGTAGCGGGGGCAGGATTCGAACCTGCGACCTTCGGGTTATGAGCCCGACGAGCTGCCAGACTGCTCCACCCCGCAATTGAGCCGCTAATTATAGCAGCGCAAATAAAAGAATCAATACATTCGGCAAAAACTTCGCTCGACTTGCTGGATTCACACCTCTTCCAGCAGCCTCAGCGCGTCCAGACAAGTCGGCGCCGTGGCCTTGATATGGACTTCCCCAGGCATCTCGTCGATGGACTGATAACGGCTGACCGTGCAACCGAAGGCAGGCCGATCCTCCGCCACCGAGGCTTCCGAATTTAGTCGAATCTGGATGTCGGAGATTTCAACTCCCTGCTCCGCGGCCTGTTGCCGCAGCGCCTCGATCTGGCGTTGCAGTTCGGCCGATGGCTGTTTGCCATCCAGCACGCGGTCGCGCGGCTCCGCAGTGTCAGCATGCAGCGTCATGGCCACGAGGGCAGCCACCGCCAGGAGCACATTTCCAAGTATTTTGACCATCTTGAACACCTCGAGTTGAAGGATTCCAAGGCAGGCTGGCATGGTAGCAAGGCCTGCCGCAGGCGATCAAGATTCGGCCCCGGCGGCCGGGCCAGCCTCGCTATACTCCGACCCATCCCCGAGCATGGACTTTTCAAGACTCATGACCCAGCGATGGATGGCAGTTGCCCTGTTTGTATTCGTCACAGGCGGGGGATTCAGCCCTGCTGCCGACGCCGAAGCTCTGGATTTGCGCCAGATCATGGCCGAGCCGGCCTGGATGGGCAACCCGGTCGAGCAGGCGTGGTGGCAGCTGGACGGCGAGTCAGTGATCTACCGGATACGCCGCGACGATAGCCCCTTGCATGATGTACGGCGCATTGATCTGGCCACTGGCCGCGACGAAATCCTCCGCTTCGCCGACCAGGCCGAGCTGTCCGGCACCAATCCGGTGTTTCACCCCCACTCCGGCCAGGCCCTGTTCATCCGCGACGGCAATCTGTTCGTCGACGCCCTGGACGGCAGCCCGGCGCGCCAGCTGACCCGCAGCCCGGAAATCGATCAGCAAGCCGGCTTCAGCAGCGACGGTCAGTTCGTCCATTTCCGCCGCGGCAACCAGTGGTGGCGCCAGAACATCGAGTCCGGCCTGGCCTGGCCGGTGGCCGACCTGCGCTTCGAGGCCGACCCCGACGCCGAGCCGGAGGACAGCCTGAGCCGGCACCAGCTGCGCCTGTTCTCCAGCCTGCGCGAGGATCGTGAGCGGGAAAGCGCACGGCGCGCCGAGAGCCGGCGAGCCGCGGCCGAAGACCCGACCCGATCGGCTGCGCCCTGGTTTCTCGGTGCCGATATCGTCCCGTTAAGTTCCAGCCTGTCGCCCGACGGACGCTGGCTGCTGCTGGCGGTGCGGCCGGCACGCCATGATGGCGGCAGAGGCGGTCAGATGCCGCACTATGTGACCGTCGACGGCTACATTAAGATCGAGGACGTACGCACCCTGGTCGGCCGCAACCCGCCGGCGGCGCAGTCACTGTGGCTGCTGGACCTGGTCGAGCGCGAGCGGTCTGAGATCGATCTGTCCGCGCTTCCCAGGATCCAAGACGACCCGCTGGCCGAACTGAAAGCGGCACAGGACATCGCGCCGCTGGGCGAGGGCGAAAACCGCGCCGTCAGCATCATCGGCATGAACTGGCATCCGGGTGGCGAGCTTGCCGCCGTCATGATCCGGGCCAACGACAACAAGGACCGCTGGATCGCTACGCTGGAGCCGGAAAACCCCGACCTCAACCCGCGCCACCGCCTCACCGATCCGGCCTGGATCAACTGGGCCTTCAACGCATTCGGCTGGTTGGGCGACAACCCGACTTTATGGTTTCTGTCAGAGCAAAGTGGTTTCGCCCACTTCTACACGGTTCATGCCGAGACCGGCGGCGAGCGCGCCCGCACGGCAGGCCGGTTCGAGGTCATGGATCCGGTGATCAGCGCCGACGGCCGCCAGGTCTGGCTGCTGTCGAACCGCTCGCATCCCACCGAGTACGACCTGTACCGGCTCGATCTGGACACCGATGAGCTGGTGCGCCTGACCGAGCATCGCGGCATCGAGGATTTCGCCGTGCTGCCCGACCACGAGCGCATCCTCGTGCGCTTTTCCGAACCCTACTTGCCGGCCCAGATTGGGCTGGTCGCGGTCGAAGGCGGCGCCATCGAGCCCCTGACCGACACCCGTAGCGAGGCATTCCGCGCGATCGACTGGCAGCCACCCGAGATCGTCGGCATTGAGTCCAGCCACGGCGCCGGGCCGATCTGGTCGAAGTTTTACCCGGCCCGCACGCCGGCACCGGAAGGTGGCCATCCGGCCGTATTGTTCGTCCACGGCGCCGGTTATTTGCAGAACGTGCACCGGCGTTATCCGCAGTACTTCCGTGAGCAGATGTTCCACAACCTGCTGACCGAGCGCGGCTATCACGTGCTGGACATGGATTTTCGCGCCAGCCGCGGCTACGGACGTGACTGGCGCACGGCCATCTACCGCCAGATGGGCACACCCGAACTGGAGGATTTGATCGACGGCGTCAACTGGCTGGTCGAGCACCACGGCGCCGATCCGGCCCGCATCGGCCTCTATGGTGGCTCCTACGGCGGGTTCATGACGTTCATGGCGCTGTTCAATGCCCCGGAAGTCTTCGCCGCGGGAGCCGCGCTGCGGCCGGTCACCGACTGGGCCCATTACAACCATCCTTATACCTCCAACATCCTCAATTCCCCGGAGGTCGACCCGGAAGCCTATACGCGCTCCTCACCGATCGAATTTGCCGAAGGATTGCAAGGCCACCTGTTGATGACCCACGGCATGCTCGACGACAATGTGTTCTACCAGGACGTGGTGCGTCTGGCGCAACGCCTGATCGATCTGGAAAAGGAGAAATGGGAACTGGCCTCTTATCCGCTGGAAAGACATGGATTTCAGCGTCCTTCGAGCTGGCTGGACCAGTATCGGCGTATCCTCAAGTTGTTTGAAACCACCATCGGAGCGCACGAGTAAGCATCATGAATGTGTTTATCACCGGCAACAGCAGTGGTCTCGGTCTCGGTTTTACCGAAGCCCTGATGGCCCGCGAGGCCATCGTCTGGGGCATGAGCCGGCGCGGTTGCCCGCTAAAAGCCAAATACGACGACGTCATCCGCGATCGCCGCCAGGACCTGGGCGATCTGAACAAGCTCGAAGAGGGCCTAGATCGGCTGCTGTCAGACTGTCTGCGTCTGGACCTGGTGATCCTGAATGCCGGCACTCTGGGCCGCATTCAGGATCTGGCCGATACCGACGTGCATGATCTGGAACACCTGATGCGGATCAACGTCTGGTCGAACAAGCTGATCCTGGACTGGCTGATCCAGCGCCAGCTGCCGGTCGACCAGATTGTGTCCATCTCGTCGGGCGCGGCGGTCAACATGAGCTACGGCTGGGGCGCCTACTCGCTGTCCAAGGCCGCGCTCAACAACCTGATGCAGCTGTATGCACACGAAATGCCCGACACCCAGCTGCTGGCTCTGGCGCCGGGCCTGGTCGATACCGCCATGCAGGACTACTTGTGTGGCGAAGTCGACAGCGCTGATTACCCATCCGTACAGAAACTGAAAGACGCACGCGGCACCGAGCACATGCCGGACCCCGGGCGGGCCGCCGAAATGATTCTTGATCTGCTGCCCCAGTTACGCGCGCAGCGCGAATCGGGGGATTTCGTCGATATCCGTCAGCTTTGAAGCGATACCTTGGCGTGATTGAGCCGGTATTTGCGTATTAAGGGGCTAAAGCCCGCTTGCAACCACTGCTGGAGATTTGACCGACCATGGACTTCAAGATTGGGGAAATTCTTGGCCTGATGGCCAAAACCATGCCGTTTCTGGTATTCCGGTTCCTGATTTATTTCGCCATCACCTTCGCCTACATCCTGCTGACCGGAATCGGCGCCGGAATCGGCTACGGCATCGGGATGATCGGCGGCGAGCCCGGTGCATTCAGCTTTTTTGGCGGCCTGGTCGGCTTTGGCATCATGTCGGTGATTGCCTACATGCTGCGCGAATATTTGCTCTACATGGTCAAGGCCGGGCATATTGCGGTGCTGGTCGAACTGATGGAAGGCAAGGAATTGCCTCAGGGACGAGGCCAGATCGATCACGCCCAGCGCGTGGTGCGCGAGCGTTTTGCCGAGTCCTCGGTCCTGTTCGGGGTCGATCAGCTGATCAAGGTGGTATTGCGGGCTTTCAATCGAATTTTTTTCACTGTCACCTCGTTCATCCCTATTCCGGGATTGCGCAACGTGGTCAAATTCATCAATACGGTGGTCAACCTGTCGCTGACCTACCTTGATGAAGTCATCCTGGCTTATAACATTCGCACCCGCTCGGACAACCCCTGGGCATCCAGCCGCACGGCCCTCATCCTTTACGCCCAGAACTACAAGGCCTTTCTGAAGAATGCCTTTTTTCTGGCCTTCATTATCTGGGGCTTGACCTTCCTGGTGTTCTTGCTGATCCTTGGCCCCCTGATCGGGCTGGTCGCGCTGATGCCCGCCGTCGCTGGTCCGCTGACCCTGCTCTTTGCCGTGGTTTTTGCCTGGGGCGTGAAACAGTCGGTCATCGAACCCATCGGCATGACTGCCCTGATGCAGGTGTTCTTCAAGGTCACCGAAGGTCAGACCCCTAACCCGGAGTGGGAAAGCAAACTCGAGGGCGTTTCCAAGAAGTTCGGTGAGTTCAGGCGCAAGGCCAGCGAATGGGAGTCGCAACATCCGACTTCCGAGTCGGCCAATGCCAATGAGCCGGCCCAGGGCAGCGGCTCGGCTTGAGCCGCGGATCCGTGGCTATTCGGCACCTTCCAGCGCCTTGACTGCCGTGCGCCACGGCAGCAGCGCGTTGCGCCGGCGGGCAGGAAAGTCACCAACCGGCTGAAGTTCGTTCAGCTCCCCGAGCACGGCATCGGGGGCCGCCGCGGGGTCTTGCAGCAAGACCCGGAAGCGCTGCAGGCCAGTTCGCACCTCGTGCGGCGAACGCCCGCGCAACCAGACGGTCAGAAGTGACGCAGCGGCCTGGGTCACGGCGCAGGCCTGTCCTGAAAAGGCTGCCTCATGCACCGTACCATCGACGACTTTCAGCTCAATCAGCAGATCATCGCCACAGGACGCATCCTGACCGCGCGCGCTGTGCGTCGCACCGCTCAGGCGCTGGAAGTTGCGCGGACGACGGTTGTGTTCAAGGATAATGTCACGGTAAAGGTGCTGAAGGGCCATGCGATGCAAGTTTACCAGCGCTCTACAGACCGGCGTGTTTCTAGCGGTAAGATGACTGGCCCTGCTCGCCTGAGCAACTGGGCATTTGCGCTGGTCTTGTTCAGCCTTCTTCTGTTGAGCGGCTGCGCCGGCGTGGTGACTCGGCCCATGCCCGACCCAGCCGCGCCAACCCGACCGGTATTTCTGCTGGATCATGGCCGGCATGCCAGCCTGGTACTGACCCGCGCCGACTACAGCCTGGTGCGCTACGCCCACGGTGACTGGACCTGGTATGCCGAAGACCGCAGCGGACCCGTGCGTGCCGTTTCGGCCCTGTTCGTTCCGAGCCGCTCGGCGATTGGCCGCCGCGAGCTTGCGCCCATCATGGATGAAGACGGCCTGCGCCGACAGATCAGGGTTGAAATCCGGACGATCCATCACCTGACCGCCGCGGCGGAAAAGATCGACGCTCTGGACATGCGACTGACAGCGCTATTTGAGGCGGGCGCCCAAGAGCGTTTGTTCAATCACCGATTCGATCTGGAGTTCGTGCCCGGCCCGATGCCCTATACCTTGTTCGACAACTCCAACCACGTCGTGGCAGAGTGGCTGGAGGCCTTGGGTATTCGGGTTCGCGGCAACCCGGTATTCGGCCACTGGCGCCTGGAGGAAAACTGAGGTCGGTCGACCTCAGGCCAGCATCTTGCGGGCTTGCTCCAGTCCGTTCAGGAACACATCAATCTCGGAAAACAGGTTGTAGCCGGCGAACGAAACGCGCGCCGTGGCCGGCACGTCGAAGAATTGCATCACCGGCATGGCGCAGTGGTGGCCGGTGCGGATGGCCACGCCGTGGTGGTCGATGATGGTGCCCAGGTCGTTGGGGTGGACGCCTTCCAGGGTGAAGGAAATCACCGGCCCCTTGTCGGCGGCCTGGCCAATGATGCGCAATCCCTCGACCTGGCTCATCTTCTCGGTGGCCAGCGCCAGCAGTTTCTGCTCGTGCGCCT
>SLJA01000071.1 GCA_007135355.1 Wenzhouxiangella sp. | reverse complement strand
TCATCAGAGCGGGCTTGCGCAATCAGTGGCCACCAGTCGGTGGGTGCACTGCGACGCCAGACCTCGCGACCCTGGGTATCCAGAAAAATGACCGCATTGTCGGTAACCAGCAAGACGCCCGACTGATAAGGCTGCACCACCAGCAAATCTCTGCCGTCTTCAGCGCGCCAGGTCCATGCCAGTCGGCCTTGTTCATCGACAACGGCCAGGCGCTCGCTTTCGTCGCCGGCCCGGTAGGCGATGACCAACTTCCCGTCATCCATAAAGCCGTTGCGAATCGTCTCGCGCCATGGCGCTGCATATTCAGCAAATTGCGGCAGGGCGAGGTCCCAAACGATTCCTTGAGGTATGGCCAGCCTGACTTCACCGCTGTAGGTCAAGACAACAGCGGCTGATTGCTGTGGGTGGGCGATGAGTTGGGAAACCCCCCAGCTATCTTCCAGCGGCAGTACTTGTGTCGAGCAATTGGCGGCGTAGCGAACCAATCCGCGATGCTGCGCCACGTCCCACAGCCCGCCGCCGACGTCGCGCTGACGGGTCAGCTGTTGGCTTGGCGCGAGCAGCGTCAGGATGGAGCCATCGTCCAGCGGATGGACCCGACATGCGTCGCCCGACAGGCCGGGCAGGGTCGAGCCGAATGCGCTGCCGTTGATCACCAGCGGGCCGAGAGGATGGCTGCCGGCCTCGAATGAGCCGGACGCCGGCCACGGGGCTGCCAGGTCGGGATGGGCGAAATTCAGTACGGGTTGGTGATTGCTATCAAAACGGATCATCTGCCCGCTGGCCAGGTAGACCGTAAACGCGTCTGCCGCGTCGGCGGTGATGGCCAGTATCGGCGCAGCTTGGTCCGGCGCTGTGGGCAGAAGCAAGGTCCGGTCGGCGGCAAAGGCGGCGTCTGTATCAACCACCGAAGCCCCGACCCACAGGAAGCCAAGAATAAAGCCCGGCAGACAACTGAACTTGCATCGCCGGGTCAACGGATGCCGACGGGGCTTGACGGCAATTGATGCGCTATGGCCGGATTCGGGTTTCATGATTGGCCAACCCACCTCACGAGGGATGTCTTCCATAGCAGTCCGAACGTCGCCACTCAATTCCCCAGGCCAGGGGAAAATCAGTGGCCGCCGGACTGCGGCCTGTACTGGCTGGTTCGTCGAAATCGGCGCGACCAAGGCCCGGTGACTGCCACCGCAAGGTGGCTCGCACAGTGATCTGCTAGCGCTGTGACCGACCTGCGCCACTGCCGGGCGACGCGGGGTTTTCAACTACTGCCAGTTGCGCATAGAGTGCGCCGTTCTTGAGGCATCGTCAAGTGAAATTTGTTGTTGAACCTGCCCGTCAGGGGTCAATGAAATCAACAGTCTGCGACAGCGGGCAACGACTCGACGCCTGGGAACTTTCCGGCCCGGCATCAGTCTCGATTGCACCAGGGTGTGCACGTGCCCGGCCGGCGGATCAAACCCTCGCGGTCAGTTCGATAGCTCAGCGCCTACGGGTTTTATCCGGCGCGGTTTAAGAGGTAATCTCATGGTCAATCGAAGTCGCCATCAGCAAAAGCTGAAAACCCTGATCGGTCGGGTGCGCCTGATCAACCTGTGTATCGCCGTGGTTGTCCCGCTGTTCGTGGCGTTTGCGCTCGTTGGCTATTGGCAAATGGCCGCGGTGTTGGCGCTGTGTCTGGTGCCCGTTTGCATCCTGCACGGGGGCAAGACAATCCAGGCGCTGCACGAGGACGGCAATGCCTACAAGGGTCTGCGCGCCCTCGCCCACCCTGTGGTGCCGTTCGTTTTGCTGATGCCGGTGTGGTTGATGTTGTTCGACTGAAAGGCGCCCGCTTGATTTCAGGTTTCGCGCCTGAAGCTGATCGAGTTCCAGGCCGCCCGGGCCCTGCCGCGTAGCCACCAGGCCAGCAGGGCGAAGAAGCCAAGGATGAACCCGGTGGCGACCGTGGTGATTGCTGTTTGAGCGCCACTTGACTCCCGGAAAAAGAAAGGCGCGATCAGCAGCACAGGCAAGAAAACGAACATCATCACCACGGATCGGGTGACCATATGCGGCTCGCGCGCAATCCATAGGGCCAGGTAAATTCCCGCCATGCCCAAGCTGCCGATAAAGGCGAACGCTGTGGTCAAAAGCCGGATTTCGAACTGGCCGGCCCAAAGACCGGCCAGCAGCAGCACCAGGGCTAGGACAAGAACCTGGGCCAGGCAGGCCCGCCAGGCGCTGAGTTCAGCATGCAGGAACAGCCGGCCACGGCTCCAACCTGGCAGCACAGCGAGCTGGCGCAGGCTTTGGCGGGTCTGTCCCAGTAGAAGCATCAGCATGGCGAACACGCCAACGCCGGCAAACAGCACGAGGAACTGCGTCAGCGCAGGCAGTTGCTCGGCAGTGAGCGCTGTGGATGGTTCACCGGATATCTCCGCAAGACCGAACCAGAGCCCGACCAGAACACCCATGGCCATGTAACCGACCGCCCACGGCCAGGGGTTGAGCAAACGTCCAAGGCGATAGGGCTGGCGCCCGCGCGGTCTCGGATCCGCCGCGGTCGGGCGCGGATTGCTATCGTCGCTAGCGTGAGACCGGCCACTCAACCCATGCCGCCAAAACAGAATCAGTCCCAGCGCAAGCCACAGGGCCGCAATCCAGGGCGACCAGATGCCAGTCCAGATAGTGGCAAGGCCCAGGCCGACCGCCTGCTGCCAGATAATCACCACCCATACCGCCAGCGAGACGATCCAGAGCGGCGGCACGCTGAGTCCGGCGCCGAGCCCGAGTGCTGCGGCCGTCAGCAGGGCCAACAGGCTCCCGCTGCCCCATCCGTCCAGCGCGGCGAAGAGGATGGCCAAGCTGACCAGGACCGCGCCGGTGGCCAGTAGACTTTGGGACAGAAATCCGGGCAGAACCCGCACCAGGGTACGGGTGCTACAGCGCCTCAAGTTGCTGCCCAGGGCGCCGCCTAGCAGCAGCAGCGCGCAGCCGCCGGCCGAAGTGCCGATGCCGAGTTCATCT
>SLJA01000243.1 GCA_007135355.1 Wenzhouxiangella sp. | reverse complement strand
GACCAGGCCAGCGCAGAGCGATTGATGGTGCTGAAGAATAGATGCCCCCCCGGCCGACAAAGCGCGGCACAGGCCCGAATCGTCTCGGCCGGGTCGGGGACGTGCTCGAGCATTTCCAGGCAGCAAACCCGGTCGAAGGACTCGGCCATCTGTTCGGCCATGGCTTCGGCCGTGATCTTCCGGTAGTCAATGTCCAGCCCACTTGCTGTTGCGTGCAGGCGCGCAACGCCCAGCGGCTTGTCGGCCACATCAATGCCCGTCACCATGGCGCCACGTTCCCGCACTGCCTCACACAGCAAACCGCCGCCACAACCCACATCCAGCACACGTTGACCGCTCAACGCGGCCCTGGCCTCGATATAGGCCACGCGCGGACCGTTGATGTCATGCAGAGGGCGAAAATCGCCATCCGGATCCCACCAACGCGCTGCCAGCGCGTCGAATTTTTCGGCCTCACGCGGATCAACATTGGCAACTTGCACGACGGTCTCTTGGTTCATGGGTGAGGTTCACTGGTGGCCGAACGATCGATTCGTTGCAGGCGGCGTTGCCAGGTCGCAGTCTCGGACTTGATCCGGTCGATATCCAGGCTCAGCAACTCCCCCTCCCGAACCACTTGTCGACCGGCGACCCAAACATGCCTGACTTGATGGCGGCCGGTGGCATAGACCAGCTGGGAAATCACATGATGCACCGGCAGCGTCTCGATCCTGTCAAGCGAGACCGCAATCAGGTCAGCCTGCTTGCCGGCATCAAGCGTACCAATCTGTTCTTCAAGCCCCAGCGCGCGCGCCGCGTTGATGGTGGCCATGGCCAGCGCCTGCTCGGCCGGAACCGCCTCTGGATTGCCGCTATACCCCTTGGCCAACAATGCCGCCAGGCGCATTTCGGCAAACATGTCGAGTGTGTTGTTGCTGGCCGCGCCGTCGGTGCCAATGCAAATATTCACCCCGCGTTGCACCAGACTCGCGACCGGGCAAATGCCGCTGGCCAGCTTGAGGTTGGAGGCCGGGCAATGCAGCACATGAACCCCGGCCTGAGCGACCTGGTCCATGTCACGCTCGTCGAGCTGGGTCATGTGCACGGCCAGCAGGCGATCATTGAACAATCCCAACTTCTCCAGCCGCTCGATCGGGCCACAACGGTACTGCTGATGACTGCTTTCGACCTCGCCAGCCGCTTCGAGCAAATGCAGATGGACACGAATGTCGAGATTCCGGGACAAATCGCGAACGCGCCTGAAGGCATTGTCGCTGACGGTGTATGGCGCATGCGGGGCAAACGCGGTACTGACCAATGAGTGACCCCGCAGATCGGCGTGAACGGCCAATCCGCGGGCGAAATACTCGTCCTCGGTACCGGCCCAGGCGGTCGGTACGCTAATCAGCGGCAAACCGACCACGGCGCGCATGCCCGCGCGCTGCGCGGCCGCGGCTGCAACATCGGGAAAAAAATAGCTGTCATTGAAGCAGGTCGTCCCGCCCTGCAACATTTCGGCGATAGCCAGTTCGGTTCCAACGCGCACATACTCATCGCCCACACAGGCTTGTTCCGCCGGCCAGATATGATCTTCCAACCAACGCATCAGCGGCAGGTCGTCGGCCAACCCGCGCAGCAGACTCATGGCGCTGTGGGCATGCGCGTTGACCAAACCCGGCAACAAGACCTGTCCGGGCAGGTGCACTTTCTCGACATCGGGAAAGGTCTCGGCCAGCTGCTCCTTCGGCAGCACGGCACTGATTCGCTCGCCATGCAGCACCAGCGCGTGGTGGGTCAGGACCTCACCGTGCGGGTGGACCGGAACAATCCATTCCGGTAACAGCGCCGTATCACCGTCAGTCACCCCGACTACTCCTTAACGCGAGAGACGTATTCGCCCTTGCGAGTATCCACGCGAATCACTTCGCCCTCTTGCACAAACAGCGGGACGCGCACGGTGGCACCGGTCTCAAGGCGTGCCGGCTTGCCACCGCTGCCGGAAGTGTCACCCTTGAGTCCTGGGTCGGTCTCGACAATCTTGAGCTCGACGAAATTTGGCGGCAACACCGTCAACGGCACCCCGTTCCACAGCGTGACCTGGCACATATCCTCTTCCTTCATCCACTGGGCCGCATCGCCAATGGCCGATTCACCGGCGGATAGCTGGTCGAAGGTCTCCACATCCATGAAGTGCCAGAATTCGCCGTCACTGTAGAGATACTGGATTTCCTTTTCGAACACGTCCGCCGCCTCAACCGAATCCCCCGACTTGAACGTCTTTTCAATCGTCCGGCCAGTCTTGAGGTTGCGAACCCGCACGCGGTTGAACGCTTGTCCCTTGCCTGGCTTGACAAACTCGTTTTCTACAATGGTATAGGGGTCACCGTCGAGAATGATTTTCAGGCCGGATTTGAATTCGTTGGTGCTGTAGCTCGCCATGCTCTTCTCCAAATTACAATGCACCCCGGATTCAGTACCCGTCAACGGCCACGAGCCGGGGCGATCAAAGGCAGCAAAAGATGCTGATCAGTCAACCTGCTAGTTTACCGCGATCCACCGGCCGGCCGCTTCGCGCCGAGGGTGATTGGCGCCAGCAGATTCGCCAAGCCGTGCGCACACCGGCCGCCCTGCTGGAATTTCTCGGACTGCCCGTGGGGCCCGATCACACAGACCCCGAGGTCGCTTTTCCGATGCGGGTGCCACTGGCCTTCGCCCGCCGCATGCGTCCAGGCGACCGGAGCGACCCTCTGCTGCTTCAAGTGCTGCCCGATGCCGACGAGAGCCGCGCGGCCAGCGGCTTCGGTCCCGATCCGGTCGGTGACATGGCCAGCCGCCAGGCTCCGGGCGTGTTGCACAAATACGCCGGTCGTGTGCTGTTGATCGCTACGGGCGCCTGCGCCATCCATTGCCGCTACTGTTTCCGGCAGCAGTTCCCCTACGCTGAAGAACGCGCCCCCGGCCGACGCTGGCAGCAGGCCATGGAGTATCTGACCGCGGCTGAAGATGTCGAAGAAATCATCCTGTCGGGAGGCGATCCCTTGATGCTGTCTACGCGCCAGCTGTCGGGATTGTCCGAGCAGCTCGCGCTGCTGCCGGGGATCAAGCGTCTCAGACTGCATACGCGAATGCCGGTAACCCTGCCGGACCGGATCACGCCTGCATTTTTAACCTGGGTGGAGCAGCTACCCTGGCCGCTGGTGCTGGTCATTCATGCCAACCATGCGGCTGAGTTCGACCACACGGTCGATCTGGCCCTGTTGAAACTGCGCAAACGGGGCGTGCACCTGCTCAACCAGGCGGTGCTGCTGGCCGGCATCAACGATCAGCCTGATGTCCTGGTCAACCTGATGGAGCGCAGTTTCCTCGCCGGCGCCCTGCCTTACTACCTCCATCTTCTGGATCGGGTTCATGGCGCCCAACGTTTCGAAGTTGACCTGGGCCGGGCGCGCGCGCTGATGGAGAGCTTGCGCCTGCGCCTGCCCGGATATTTGGTTCCGCGCTTGGTCAGAGAAGAACAGGGCCAGCCCTACAAGACTCCGATCCTTTAGTCATTCAGGCAGATACTGCTACTATGCGATTTGTTCAAGAATCAGATCAACCGTGAGCAAGCAACCCACTCACATTCTCATCGTCAGCAACGACGCCGCACGGCAAGCCGAAGTCGAACAGCTGCTCGGGTCTATGCCGCGCCGTGTTGTGCTGGCCGATACCGCCAATGCCGTCACCCGGCTGATCGACAGCGAGAAGATTGATCTGGTGCTGGTCTTCGTCACCTCCGGGGAGCCGGAGCTTCTGGACGCGGCCACGATGGGTGTACGCGAGCTGGACGAACCCTTGCCGCTGATCGCGGCAATCGAACCGGACGATGCCGAGGCGGCACTAGCAGCCGCCGCCTGCGGCGTCGACGGATTTGTCAGCACGCTCAACACTCGACAACTGACACGCCTTCTGCTCCGGCATATCGATCAAATTCGCACTCGGCAACAGGCCCGGCTGGTGGCGGGTCGGATGCTGGAAATCGAGAACCGCTACACCCTGCTGCTGGAAAGCTCAAGCGAAGCCATTGCTTATTTGCACGAAGGCCTGCATGTTTTTGCCAACCCGGCCTATCTCCAGGTGTTCGGATTTGCCAGTTTTGAAGATCTGGAAGGGGTCTCCATGCTGGATCTGCTGGAACCAGCCGCCGACGGGCCAGACCTGAAGAAAGTCCTGAAGTCTCTGCAGCATGATGAGCTGCCCAGCGAGCCTTTGAGCCTGCATGGCAGGCGTCGAGATGGCGAACGGTTTCGTGCCGTGGTCGCTTTTTCTCGGGCTCGCTACGGCGGCGAGGCTTGCGCGCAAATGCTGGTGCGGGAGGATCACCCCGATGCCGACCCGGCCCTGGCCGAGGAGCTGAACCGTCTGAAGCAATCGGATTTGCTAACCGGTCTGCTCAATCACGGCGCTTTCATCAAGGCTGTCGATGCCGAACTGGACAATCGTGCCGACGCCACCGGCTTGAGCATCCTGCTGATGTCGGTCGATCAGCCCGAAAAACTGCAGTCGCGCGTTGGCATCGGCGCCACTGACAGTCTGATCAGCGCCGAGGGCGGCTTGATGGCCGAGGGCGTCGGCGCGGCGCTCGCCATTGCGCGCTTGCATGATCATATTTTTGCCGTCCTTGCCGATACGCCCGATCCGCAAGCGGCCGATCGGCTGGCTCGACAGGTCGTCGAACACTGTCAGGGCAAGATTCTGGAGATCGGCGATCTCACGCTGCCGATCACGGTCAGCGTCGGCGTCGCCCAGGGCGGCAGCGGAGAAACCAGCTCCGAAACTCTCATTTCGCAGGCCGGAATTGCCCTGAGCGAGGCTTTGCGATCGGGTGGCAATGCCTATGTGCGTTATCGTCCGCGAATTTCCGAGGACGTCAGTGATGACGATCTGGCCTGGCATGAACGACTGATTCATGCACTGGACCACGATGAAATCCGGCTGATGTCTTCACCGATCACGCGCATGGACGATGACACCACGACGATCTACGAGATCGAGACCCGCATGCGTGCCGAAGGCAGCGACGAAGTGCTGCTGCCGACAGTGTTTTTGCACGCGGCCGCGCGTGTCGGTCTGGCCCCGCGCATGGACAAAGATCTGCTCAAGCGTCTGTCAAGCGCCATCTCCGATCGTCCGGTAGACGCCGACGAAGCCTGGCTGGTCACCCTGTCGGTGAACTCCATCTCCGAGTCGGAGTTTTGCGATCACCTCGAGGGCATGTTGACCAAAGGTGTGCTCAAACCCGCTCAGCTGATCTGGGCGTTTCGCGATTTCGAAATCGAGGACAAGCTCCGCCAGGCACAAGACTTCATTGATCGCTTTCGGCCCTTGGGCTGCCGCTTCGCTCTGACTGATGTCAGCCCGGAAAGCACGGTCGAAGCGACGCTGAAATTTCTGGATTTGTCCTACGTCAGGCTTGCGCCTGAAATGGTGCTCAATCTGGGAGAGGACGAGCCGCTACGGCGCAAGCTGCAGGAGTTGGTGCGCGAAGCCGAGCATAATGGGGCCAAAATCATCGCACCCCGGGTGGAGCACACCAGTGACCTGGCGACCTTGTGGCAGCTCGGAGTGACTCTGGTTCAAGGCGATTTCGTTCGCGAGCAAGCGAGCTTGTAAACCAGCCTGGCGGTCAGGCCGCCAGGCTGCGTCGGCTGTTTTGCGTTGGCTTTAACGCGCCCCTTCGGCCAGAGCGCGGATACGCTCCTCCAGCGGCGGATGACTCATCAACAAACGCCGGATGCCGTGGCCCACGCGACCCCGAATACCGAACGCTTCGACCGACTCCGGCAATTGCGAAGGCTGATTACTCTGGCGCAGGCGCTCCAGCGCGGCAATCATGTTGTTGCGGCCAGCCAGACGTGCACCACCGGCATCGGCACGGAACTCGCGCCAGCGCGAAAACGCCATCACAATCATGCTGGCCAACACGCCGAGCACAATCTGCAGCACGATCACTGAGATGAAGTAGCCCGGGCCATAAGCACGATCGGACCGGAACACGACCCGGTCGACGATCTGACCAAGCACCCGCGACAGCAGCAGCACAAAGGTATTGAGCACACCTTGCAGCAGGCTCAAGGTGATCATGTCCCCATTGGCCACGTGCGCAACCTCATGGCCGAGCACCGCCTCAACCTCATTGGGTCGCATACTGCGCAAAAGACCGGTGCTGACTGCCACCAATGCCTTGTTGCGCGAGGCGCCTGTGGCAAAGGCATTGGGCTCGGGCGCGTCATAGATCGCCACATCCGGCATGCCAATACCCGCCTCGCGCGCTTGCCGGGAGACGGTTTCGACCAGCCAGCGTTCAGTCTGGTTGGCGGGCTGACTGATCACGCGCGCCCGCGTGCTCATCAAGGCCATGCGCTTGGACATGAACAGCGAAATGAACGCCCCACCCATGCCGAAAATCAGCGCAAAAAGCAAGGTCGCTGCATGGTTGACCGGGATGTCGTTAGCTTCCAGCCATGGCGTCAGCAAGGTCATGACGATGCCGAGCACCAGCAGTACTGCCAAGTTAGTGGCAACGAAAAGGAAAACTCTTTGCATGGCTTGATGATTCTCCTGTAAGAATCGGGGCGCAAATTTCTGTCAGACTGAAATGCGTCCGGGTGACGCAGAATACAAGAACATCGTGAGCGAATTCTCAGGCAATGAGCGCCCCCCGATCGGTCGGTTCGCCCCCTCACCGACCGGCAAGCTGCATTTTGGTTCACTGGTCAGTGCAGTCGGCAGCTATCTGCAAGTGCGCCGGGCGGGAGGACTCTGGCTGATCAGGATAGAAGACCTGGACCCGCCGCGCGAGCGAGCTGGAGCCGCCGCCGCACAACTGACCACCCTGGCCCGCTTCGGCCTGTTATCAGATCGTCCCGTCCAACGCCAATCCCGCCTGCGGCCGAGGCATGACGCCGCCATGCGGCAATTACTGAGGCGACAACTGGCCTTTCACTGCGCCTGCAGCCGACGCGATCTTCCTGCCAGCGGTGTTTATCCGGGCACCTGTCGCCGCAAACCGGCCGACGGCAGGCCGGCCCGCTCGGTGCGTTTTCGGGTTGAACCAGGCCAGGTTCGGTTTGTCGATCTGCTGCGAGGCCCGCAAAACCAGGTGCCGGCTGAACAATGCGGCGACTTCATCATTCTGCGCGCCGACGGCCTGATCGCCTATCAGCTGGCCGTGGTGGTCGATGATGGCGCCTCCGGGGTCACCGAGGTCGTGCGTGGCAGCGACCTGCTCGATTCAACCGGTCGGCAAATCCTGCTGCAAGAAGCGCTGGGCTTGCCGCGCCCGGCCTATCTTCATCTGCCGCTGATCGTCGATGACCAGGGCCGCAAGTTGAGCAAATCGCGCGCCGACGACCCGGTTGAGCGCTATTGCCTCAGGGAAGCTCTACGATTGGCTCTGCGCGCCCTGGGTCACGAGCCGCCGGCTGGAGTTCAGTCCCTGGAATCGCAGTGGCGTTGGGCCCTGAAAGAATGGTCCATTGAGCGAATCCCGACCGGTCCGATCGCAATTGACGTGCAGGGCTGCAGGCACGACGACTATACTCCAAGTGACGACGCTCCCATATCACTCTGACCATGTCCGGAAACTACCTCGACTTCGAACAGCCCATTGCCGAACTTGAAGCCAAGATCCACGAGTTGCGGCACGTGGGCACCGACCATGCCATCAACATCGAAGACGAAATCCGTCGTCTGGAGGTCAAGTGCCAGGAGCGGATCGAAGCCGTGTTTTCCGGCTTGACCGATTGGCAGATTTCGCAGCTGGCGCGGCATCCTGACCGGCCCTACACGCTGGACTACATCTCCATGATCTTCGAGCGCTTCGAGGAGCTCTGCGGAGACCGCAATTACGGCGACGATCCGGCCATCGTGGGAGGCTTGGGAGAGCTGGACGGTCGCAGTTACGTCATCATCGGACATCAGAAAGGTAGAGATACCAAGGAAAAGGTACGGCGAAACTTCGGTATGCCGCGCCCGGAAGGTTATCGAAAAGCGCTGAGGTTGATGGAAATGGCCGGCCGCTTTGGGCTGCCGATCGTTACCTTTATCGACACCCCGGGCGCCTACCCTGGCGTGGGTGCCGAAGAGCGAGGTCAGTCCGAGGCGATCGCACGCAATCTGCGCGTCATGTCGCGGCTGCCCGTGCCGATCATCTGCAATGTCATTGGCGAGGGTGGCTCCGGTGGCGCACTGGCCATTGGCGTGGGTGACCGCACCAACATGCTCCAGTACAGTATCTACAGCGTCATTTCCCCGGAAGGCTGCGCTTCCATCCTGTGGAAGGACGCCGAACGCGCCGAGACCGCGGCCGAAGCGTTGAGCCTGACCGCGCCAAAACTCAAGCAGCTGGGTTTGATCGACAAACTGATCAAAGAGCCGGCCGGTGGCGCCCACCGCAGTCCGGGCGATGTGGCGCGCCTGATCAAGGAAACCATCGTCGCCCAAGTCAATGTACTGGCGCGCAAGCCGGCGGAGGAACTGCTGGAGGACCGCTTCGAGCGTCTATCCGCTCTTGGCGCCTTCGAACGCAGCTAAGCCGGTCGGCTGACATGCGCGACCGCGGCCTTGATCCGTCTGCGCAGTTTTTGCCCGGCGCGGGACCCGTGGTCGTGGCTTTCAGCGGCGGCAGTGATTCGGTGTGCTTGCTGCATCAGGTTCGATCCGTGCGCACCAGGCGCCCCTTGCTGGCCGTCCACATAGACCATGACCTTGATCGCGGTAGCGCCGAGCGCGCTGACAAGGCCTTCGGTCTGGCCGCCAACATGGGCGTCAGCTGCAAGATTGAGCGGGTCAAGGTCCGGCGTTCGGGCTCGTTGGAGGCCAATGCCCGCCATGCGCGGTATGCCGCGCTGCGGCGCCATATCCAGCCAGGCGGCGTGTTATTGACCGGCCACCATGCCGATGACCTGGCCGAAACCATGATTTTGAGGCTGTTGCGCGGGGCCGGCCTGGGCGGTCTGTCCGGCATCCCACGGCAGCGGGTGTTCCACGACGGCTGGCTGATCCGCCCTCTCCTGAGTTGGAGCCGCGCCGAGATTCTGGACTACCTGAAAAGCCACGATCTGGACTGGATCAGCGATCCGGCCAACGACTTACTGGCCATGGACAGAAACTTTATTCGGCATGAGGTCTTGCCGCTGTTGAAGCCTCGTTTCCCGGGGGCGGTCCGCGCCATCAATCGCAGCGCACAGCTCAACCACGCGGCCCGGGAGAGCCTGAAGACCATGACCGCCGCGGATCTTGGCCGGGCACGGCGCTCAGGCCAGCGTCTGCACTGGCCCACCCTGGCTGCGTTCGACTGGTTTCGGCGCTCGGAAGCCATCAGAAGCTGGTGTCTGGAGTTAGGCCACGTGCCCCCGCCAGGTCCCCGGCTGGAAGAATTCCTGCGCCAGGTCGAGGTCGGCGCCGGCGACCGAGTCCCGGAAATGGAATGGGCCACGGCCCGCCTGCGGCGTTGGCGGGATTGCCTCTGGCTCGAACACCGCCAGCACGATGAATCGCTTCCCTGGAGCCTGCGGTGGGATGGCCAAGGCACCTTGACGTTGCCCGGACGAAGCGGCCAACTGATCATGACGGGCCCTGCCGCGTCGGCTCGATCCGATCTGCGCGTGTGCAGCGGGCAGCCGGGAGAAAAAATCAGGCTACCCGGCCATTCCATCCACCGTCGGGTCAAGGATTTGATGCTGGAACTGGGCATTCCGCCCTGGCAACGAGCGCATTGGCCGCGAATTTACCAGGGCGAGAAACTGCTGGCGGTTGGTCAACTATGGCTGGACGCCCACTTTGTGCAGGATTTGCGCAATAGTGGCCAGACTCTGGATTGGCGCACCCGTTTGTTTCGACCCTGACCGGCGCGCGCCGACTCGAATGCGGGCGCCGCGGTCGGTTACACTCGCGCCATGAGTAAAAAAACCCCCGTTTCCAAAGCCAACCCACCGGATTTCGAGAATGTCCTGACGGAGCTGGAGAGCCTGGTCGAACAGCTTGAGAGCGGCAAGCTCGGCCTGTCGGATTCGCTCAGCCGCTTCGAACAAGGCGTTGCCCTGAGTCGTCAGTGTCATGACCTGTTGGAACAGGCACGCTTGAAAGTCAGCCAACTGACCCATCCCGAAGATCCGGAGTCGGAGCAAGATTTCATGGCTAGGGATTCTTCTTAGACGCACTCGGCATCGGCACAATGCGCCGGAAAGTCAGGTTGATCCGCGGCTCATGCACGCGCAGCGCCTTGGGCATTTGATGATGCCAATGATGCTGAACCTGTCCGGTCATCAGCAACAGGCTACCGTCGGCAAGCCGCCACTCGTGCCGGGGTTGACGGGGCGCCTGGCGCGGGCGCATCAGAAAACGTCTTTCAGCGCCGAGACTGACCGAGGCGATGGTGGGGTTGACACCCAGCTCGGGTTCATCGTCCGCATGCCAGCCCATGTAGTCCTTGCCGTCGCGATACAGGTTGCACAAGACGGAATTGAACGACACGCCGGCTTGGGCCGATGCGGCAGCGCGCAAACTTTCCAGCAACGGCGGCCAGCCCCGCCCATCGAGCTGCAATCCCGCATAGGTGTAGCTGACACCCGCGTCGGCATGAAAATCGACCAGGCGGGGCTGCGGAATCCAGCGTCCGAACATGCGAACCGGCAATTGGCGCCAGTCCAATTCCTCGCGCAGCGCCAGAAACGCCGCGCGCGACTGCTCGGTCGGTAGCCATTGCGGCCAGTAAGAGACCGCCCCGGCCGGCTCCAGAACAGACACTTGTAAGCAGTCAGGAATCATGCAATTCAGGCTATTCTGTTCAGCGTGGGCTCACAATTAAGGCGGTATGATCTGCTATCCTCGCTTCGCAATCGAGGATCCCAACCAAAGGACGGAGGTTAATTGCAATGAAAACATGTTCGCGTAGAAATCTGTTCAAGATCGCCGGTGCCGGCTCGTTGGCCCTGCTGTTGCCGGTCATCACCAAAATGAATGCGGGCGTTGCGTGGGCTGACGACAAGCTGGACCCGGAAAGCCCGCAAGCGGCGGCCCTCGGCTATGTGCATCACTATTCGGAAGTCGATGCTTCGCGCTTCCCACGGTTCGAGGAAGGCCAGATCTGCGGCAATTGCCAGCTGGCTCAGGGTGATCTGGAAGCCGACTGGATGGGCTGCAGCATCTTCCCCGGCAAGCAGGTGGCTCGGGAGGGCTGGTGCAGCGCTTGGGTACTCAAGCGCGGTTAATTGGCACCCCACACGGTTTGTCCCGGGCCTGGCGCTTAGCCGGCCCGGGTTTTTTTATCGGGCCCGGCTAAGTAGCCACCAAGACAAGCCGACCAGCGCCAGCGGCGGCCCGAGAGCAACCGGAGTAACCGGCCAATCCAGCACCAGGCCCAGGTAAGAAGCAAGTTCGGCCAGCATCTGGAATCCAAGCCCCAGCGTCATCGCCGCTACCAGCCGCACGCTGACCGCCCGACTCTTCAGTGGTACCGCAGCCGTCGCCATGGCGGCCAACACCATACCCAGACATGACAGCGGCAGCGCCAATCGTCGCCACAGCATCATTTCGACCTCGGCAAAGTCCTGGCCACGCGCTTTCAGCCCGGCAACGTAGGCCCAGAGGTCGGTAAGGGCCAGACTGGCCGGCGGACTGAGCAGCAGCTCCAGTTGTCGCACCGGCAAAAACGAGTCCCACTCCCAGTGCGCCAGGATCAACTCTGCCGGTTG
>SLJA01000193.1 GCA_007135355.1 Wenzhouxiangella sp. | reverse complement strand
GCTACACGCCGCTGGCGCCGCTGCACCAGCGCTACAACCTCGAGGCCGTGCGCGCGCTGGCGGAGCGCTATCCCGAGCTGCCGCAGATCGGCTGCTTCGACACCGCTTTCCACGCCGATCACGATGTCGTCACCGCCAGCTACGCGCTGCCCAGAACGCTGCGCGATCAGGGCATTCGCCGCTACGGTTTTCATGGCCTGTCGTATGAATGGATCGCCAAGGTCCTGGCCGAGCGGCCTGATGGGCCGCCGGAGCGCGTGGTCGTCGCTCATCTGGGCAACGGCGCCAGCCTGTGCGCGATGAAAAACGGCATGAGCATCGACACCACCATGGGCATGACGGCACTGGAAGGCTTGCCCATGGGCACCCGCTGCGGCGCGATCGATCCCGGGGCGGTGCTGTACATGCTGCGTAGCTGCGATCTTTCGGTCGATCAGGTCGAAGGCGTGCTGCACGATGAGTCGGGTCTCAAGGGCCTGTCCGGTGGTATTTCCAACATGTCCGAGCTGGTCGCCAGCGGCAGCGCCGAGGCTAAGCTGGCGGTGGACTATTTCGTGCTGCGCACGGCGCAGAAGATCGGCGAAATGGTGGTTTCCATCGGCGGGCTGGATGCCCTGGTTTTCACCGGCGGCATTGGTGAAAACGTTGAACCCGTGCGCAGCAGAATCGTCGAGCGCCTGGGCTTTCTGCCCGATTTTGAAGTCTGCGTGATCGCAGCAGACGAGGAGCGCATGATTGCGCAGCACACCATCAACGCACTGAACTCATCTTGACAACCGAGCGAGAGGACCGGATGGATTTGCAAGGAAAAAAAGGCCTGGTCGTGGGGATTGCCAACGAACAGTCGATCGCCTGGGGCTGTGCCAAGGTGTTTCACGACCAGGGCGCTGAACTGGCGATTACCTATCAGAACGACAAGGCAGAGCCGCACGTGCGCCCGCTGGCCGAGGAAGTGGGCTCACCCATCATCCTGCCTTTGGACGTGCGCGACGAGCAGCAGCAACAGGCTGTGTTCGACGCCATTGCCAAGACCTGGGGGCGGCTGGATTTTCTGATCCACTCGATCGCCTTTGCGCCCAAGGATGATCTGCACGGCCGGGTCACCGACGTGTCGCTGAAAGGCTTTCTGCTGGCCATGGACATCTCCTGCCATTCACTGATCCGCTTGGTACGTTCAGCCGAGCCGCTGATGAAAGACGGCGGCTCGGTGCTGGCCATGAGCTACTACGGCGCCCAGCGTGTGGTCACCAACTACAACATCATGGGCCCGGTCAAGGCCGCGCTGGAAGCGGTAGTGCGCTACCAGGCCGTTGAGCTCGGCGGGTCCGGCATTCGCGTCAATGCCCTGTCGCCCGGGCCGGTCAAGACGCGGGCGGCATCGGGTCTGAAGGACTTCGATGATCTGATGCATCAGGCGGCCAAGAAGGCGCCGCTGCATCAGCAGCTCACGGCCGAACAGATCGGCCAGACAGCGGCGTTCCTGGTGTCCGATCGCGCGGCCCAGGTGTCCGGCCAGGTCATCTATGTCGATAACGGCTACAACATCATCGGCTGAACCACAGCTGTCACTGAACCTGAACGAGCCGGCCATCATGTCGCGACTGATCTCCACCGTGTTTGTCCTTCTCGGCCTGGTTCTCGGGCTGGCCACGATCAACCCGCTCTGGGCCCAGGCGCTGCCCGAACCGGAGCCGGAAACGCTCGCCGAGGCGTCCGACCCGGACCAGCTGGAGGAGGCGCCGGATCTGGTGCTGGATCCTGCTCAGCTCCGGGCCTTCGTTGACGGCGTGGTGACCACGGCTATGGCCGACCATCGCATTCCGGGCGTGGTCGTGGCGGTGGTGCACCAGGGCGAGACCGTCCTGCTGGCGGGATACGGCTATGCCCACGAGCCTGAGCGCGTGGCGGTTGATCCGGCGCAGACCCGCTTTCGAGTGGCCTCGATTACCAAGATCTTTAACGCCATCGCCTTGTTGCAGCTGGTCGAGGAAGGCCGGGTCGACCTGGACGCGGACTTCACCCGCTACCTGCCCGACATCGACTTCGATCTGCCCCATGGCACGCCGCGGGTGCGTGACCTGCTGACCCACACGGCCGGTTTCGAGGATGCCTATCTCGGACACTTCTGGGCCGTGGACGAAGCTTCCGATCACGCCCTGGGCGACTACATCGCGCGCTTCCAGCCGGCCCAGGTGCGCCAGCCGGGCGAGGCGCTGGTCTATTCCAACTACGGCACCGCGGTGATCGGCCTGATCGTTGAAACCGTCTCCGGCATGCCGTATTCAGAATTTGTCGAAACCCGCGTGCTGCAGCCGTTAGGCATGGCGCGCAGCCTGCTGCGCGACTGGCCGGGCGAAGCCATGCCCGATCGCCTGCCGGCCGAGATTTACCAAGACCTGGCGCGCTCGCATGTGTGGTCGGCCGGGCGCTTCGCGCCGCCGGACTGGGCCTGGATGCACGGCGGCATGATGCCGGCCGGCGGACTGCTCAGTACCGCCGAAGACATGGCCCGCTTCATGCGCGCGCAGCTGGCCGACGGCGGCGGCGTGCTGTCGCCGGGCGGGCTGGAACTGCTGCATGCACCCAGCATCGCCAACCATCCCGGCGTGGCCGCCAACGCGCTGGGCTACTGGATCAACGAGGTATGGGGGTATTCCACGCTGGAGCACGGGGGTTCGATTTTCGGTTTCCTGTCCAACCTGGTGCTGGTGCCCGAGCTGGAGTTGGGCGTGTTCATCTCGACCAATGCACCTGCCGGGGGGCGCCTCTCTTCGCAGTTGCCGCAGCGCATCGTGGCTCAGTTCTTCGAGCTTCGGCGCGAGCTGCCTGAGCCCGACGCCGGCGCCGACCTCAGTGATTTCATCGGCGCCTACCGCGGGCAGCGTCGCGGCCACCGCACGGTCGACATGCTGCTGGCTTTCCGCGGCGGCGATCTTCAAGTCGGCGCCAACGATCAGGGCTTTCTGACTCTGGCCGGCGGTGCCCAGACCCAGCGTTTCGTGGCGCTGGGCAATGACGTGTTTT
>SLJA01000342.1 GCA_007135355.1 Wenzhouxiangella sp. | reverse complement strand
GCCAGGAACTCGACCTGCAGCAGCAGCCAGATGCAGGCGGCCGAAAAGAAGGCCAGCACCAGGAACAGCGCCGCGTAGACCGGGTTGCCGACCGTGACCACGCTGAGCGCGGACGCGACCAAAATGGCCCCGAACAGGTAAAAGACGATTTCGATGATCGGCATGCCTGACTCTCTGAACTCCGAGGATAGGGCCAATGCGGGCACTGCGTGCCGCATCAGGGCTTGGTACTGCCCTCGCCCGTTGGCCCTCTCCCTGATGAATTATCGATACGCCGCATCCTGCTGGCGGGCGGCGGCGATCTGCTGCTCAAAGCGATCGCCGATGGCGAGCAACTGCTCCTTGGTAACGATATGCTCGCCGCGGTTTTCAAAATGGTATTCGCTGATGTCGGTTTCCACGATCGAGTCAACCGGGCAAGACTCCTCGCAAAAGCCGCAGTAAATGCACTTGAACAAGTCGATGTCATAGCGCGTGGTCCGGCGCGTACCGTCTTCGCGCTGGTGCGAATCAATGGTGATGGCCAGCGCCGGGCACACGGCTTCGCACAGCTTGCAGGCAATGCAGCGCTCTTCACCGTTGGGGTAGCGCCGGAGCGCGTGCAAGCCGCGAAAGCGCGGCGACTTCGGGGTTTTTTCGTCCGGGTAGTTGAGCGTGTCCTTCGGCGCTTTCCAGTAGCGCGCGGTCACGGCCAAGCCCTGGAACAACTCCAACAGCATCAGCGATTTCAGGTAGCGGGTGACGGTTTGCATGGTCATCAGCCTCCGTAAAGCCCGGATACGCGCATCACGCCGGCCACCATCACCCAGACGATGGTGATCGGAATGAACACCTTCCACCCTAAGCGCATGATCTGGTCATAGCGATAGCGCGGAAAAGTGGCTCGGAACCACAGGTAGAGAAAACAGAACAAAGCGGTCTTGGCCAGGAACCAGTGCACGCCGCCCTGCCCCAGCCAGGTATCGCCCAAAACCGGCACGCCCTGAAACGGCGACAGCCACCCGCCCAGGAACAGCAGCGCGGCCAAGGCCGAGATCAGAATCATGTTGGCGTACTCGGCGAGGAAAAACACGGCGAAGGCCGAACCCGAATACTCCACGTGAAAGCCGGCGACGATTTCCGACTCGCCCTCGGCCACGTCGAAGGGCGCGCGGTTGGTTTCGGCCACACCGGAGATGAAATAAATCACGAACAGCGGCAGCAGCGGCAGCCAGAACCAGCTGAAAAATCCGCCGGATTGCGCCTGCACGATGCCGCTCAGGTTCAGCGTGCCGGCCAGCACCACCACGCCGACCAGGGCAAAGCCCATGGCAATTTCGTAGCTGACCGTCTGCGCCGCGGAGCGCAAACCGCCAATCAGCGCGTACTTGGAGTTCGAGGCCCAGCCGGCGATCAGGATGCCGTAGACCCCCATCGAAGTCAGCGCCAGCACGAACAACAGACCGGCGTCGATATCGGCCAGCACCAGCCAGTCGTTAAACGGAACCACCGCCCAGGCGGTCAAGGCCGGGGCCAAAGCCAGTACCGGCGCCAACAAGAACAGGAAGCGGTTGGCATGGGTCGGAATGATGAGTTCCTTGAACAGCATCTTGAACACGTCGGCGAAGGGCTGCAGCAACCCCAGCGGGCCTACCCGGTTGGGACCGCGGCGGCCCTGCATGTAGCCGATCACCTTGCGCTCGAAGTAGGTGAAATAGGCCACCCCAATCGTGACCGGCAGCACGATGGCCATGATCTTGGCTACGGTCCAGGCCAGGGTTGACAGCTGTTCCAACATGCTCAGACCGCCTCGATGTCCACGGCTTCATACGCGCCGTCCAGGGCAGCCGTCTCCGGCCGCGCCGCCGGCAGCCAGGCCGCACCCGGTGCGATGCGTTCGTCCAACACCAGCGGCACGACCAGCTCTGCATCGCCCTGGCGCACGCGCACTCGGTCGGCCTCAGCCACATTCAGCTCCGCCGCCGTGCCTGGGTGCAGGCGGACCTGTGGCGGGTCGGCATGGCTGGTGGACTGCAGCGGCGGGGCCCGGCGCACCAACCCATCGCCATTGTAGATCGGCACATCACCAATGCGGGCCAGGCGCACGATTGCGGTATCGATTTTGAATGGAGCCTCGGACGCGTCGCTGGGCGGCATCCCGGTCGCCTGCAGGGCGTCGACCACTTCACCGAAGCGAGTGAAGTCGAAGCCCTCCAGTTCCAGCAAATCGCCCAGCCGGCGCAGAATCTTCCAGCCCTCGCGCGCCTCGCCCGGCGGACGGATGGCGGCCTTGAAAGCCTGTGAACGCCCGTCGAGGTTGACATGGGAGCCGTCGGTTTCCGGCAGGGCGGCCAGCGGCAGCAACACATCCGCAGCTGACAGCAAGGCGTCATTGGCAAAGCTGCCCAGCGCAATGACCCGGTCGGCCGACTCGAAGGCCCGTCGGGCGCTGGCCGGGCGGGCCAGATCCAGGTCCGGATCGATATCCACCAGCAGATAAGCGCGCCGCGGCTGCTCCAGCATGGCGCGCGCGTTCAGCCGACCCGCATCCGGAATCGCACCCGCCAACCACGCGCCCTGGCTGTTGCCCGGACCCGGCAGCACACACAGCGAGACCTTGACGGCAGCGGCCAGCCACTCAGCCAATGCCCGCAGCAGCCCCGCGGCAGGATGATTCAGCGCGCCGTCGCCGAGGATAATCAGACCGCGTTCGGCATCCTGCAGCGCTTTCGCGACCTGGCGGCTGCCGGCGTCCAGCTCGCGGGCAGCGATGAATTGGCCCAGCGCACCCTGGGGCAGGCCAATGCCGGTCAGCTCGACCGCGGCCTTGGCCACCCGGGCCAGCGTATCGGCCATGGCCTGCGGCGGCACGGTCAGACGCTCACTCAAGTCGAAGTGGAAATCGTAGGCGACCGGATTCAAGTCCATCATGCGCGCCGAATTCAGCCGCCAGGCCGTGCGCAAACGATGCCCCAGAATCGGCTGGTCGTGGCGGATATTGCTGCCGACCAGGAACACGGCATCGGCCTTGGGCCAATCACGGCTGGCTG
>SLJA01000219.1 GCA_007135355.1 Wenzhouxiangella sp. | reverse complement strand
TAACGCAAGTGAACTCGATTCGGCCTCGTTACACTATGTGAGAGTGACCAAGCTTCCTGAGATGCTGAAGTCTGTCATCGGCGGTGAAGAAATATTCACAGGCAACCGCCGGACTCTCCGGGGTGACTGGAGATGGCGCATGGGGAAAGATAACTCACGGAACCTGAGAGGCTCGCCTACGGCGAAGGCGCTGTGGCGGGAGTCGGACGATCTCATAGTAGTGAAGAAGCGCCTAATCCGCGTGGAGCGAAGGGGATCGACTGTATGCGTGTCAAAATGGAAGGACTGCATCCGCTTGACCAGAAGGTCGATTACGGGAAAAGAAATGCCGTCGCGGACATTGCGAAGAAATCAAATGAGGAGCATACAGGAGAGCCGGATGCGGGAAAACTGCACGTCCGGTTCGATGAGGGGGAGTGACGGGAAAGGCGTTGCTTGCAACAGCCGCCCGTCACTCTCTACTCTACCGCCTCCAAGCGAAGCGGGTGGTTCAAAAATCCCGCTGCAAAGCTTATCCGCCGCAGCTTTTCTAACCACGGATTTCACGAGCCACACGGATGCCTCTCCGCCGCACGCGCCTGCCGTTCGTCGCAGGCTCATGCAATGCCGACCCGTCGCCCGGGTGCATGCGGAAGACCGTCATGCGGTAAGGAAGCTTGGTCGATTGACTAATCATCCAATACCAATTCGACAAAGGCAGACAACGGTTTCAAATGGTTGGTGGCCGCATCCCATATGATCGAGTCTTCAGTCCGAAAGTAGCCATGGGCAAGAACGTCGCGGAAGCCAGCAATAGCGCGCCAAGGAATGTGCGGCGCTTGGTCGGTCAATTCTTCAGGCAAGTGCTTCACCGCTTCGCCAATGATCTCGAGGTTGCGCGCCACCGCATCAACGGTTTTCCGGTCTTTCACAAAGGCATCAAAGGTATAGCCCTCAATGTAGTTCCGGACCGCTTCACCGGCCTCTTTGATGTCAAGTAAACGAAGTTGCGGGTCACGCGACATGCTGCAATTCATCCTCAATCCGGCGGTAAAAGCGTTTCGGGCATGCGCCCAAACTGTGGAGGTCAACCCTTACGCCAAAGAGGTCTTCCAAGAAAAATTTCACGTCCATGAAGTTCGTCAGCCGGGGAGGGCGGTTGAATTCAACGAGTACGTCCAGATCCCGAGCCGCAGAATCGCCGCGCGCAACAGATCCGAAAACCCATAAATTCTTCACCTCGCATTGCGCCAAAAGCGAGCCGTGATTCTTCAGCTTGTCGCGGATAAAATCAGCAGAAAGCATAGAGCAAGCATGAAAATCTTCACCCGTGCGTCAAGCGCCCTGACGCAAGATCCGTCACCTTCGGCTCGGATTCGGTAATCGGATAAGCCGGTGATTCCCTGGGACCGCAGGCGTCTCGCCTGCATTCGGAGCTGCAAGCGTTATCGAAAGGTGGCTTATCCGAGCGCCATTGACCTCAAACCGGACTCTTCAACCACGGATTCCACGGGCAGCACGGATGCCTCTCCACCGCGCTCACCAGCTGTCTTATCCGTGATAATCGGTGTAATTCGTGGTTCGATTCCGTTGGAAAGCCGTTCCACCGCATTCTCTTTAACCACGGATTACACGGGCAACACGGATGCTTTTCCGCCGCGCCTACCAGCCGACTCATCCGTGATAATCCGTGTAATTCGTGGTTTCTCTCCGCTGGAAAGCCGCTCCGCCGCAGTTTTTCACCACGGAGGGCACGGAGACACGGAGTAATCCAAGAAACCGTATTCCAGCACCTCTCATCGCTCCAAGATTTATCCTTCGTGCCTCTGTGCTCTCCAGCGAAGCGGGTGGTTGCCGCAGCAGCGCGCGGAGGAGGAAGACCGGAGAATGAAGGTTGCGGTGTCGAGCAGCAATGGGGCAGTCCGCCGATTCAGGGGACATCAATCAGGATGTTCGCATCGACCAAGACCATGCCCGCTCACCGTTCCCGAGTTTCCGCAAGAATTTCGTCTGTGGTGCGGCCGGTATCACTGGATCCGCGTACCCGATCGAGGTTTGCCCGTAAGCGCCGTGTCCGCTCATCAGATGCCCGCCGCACCAAGACTCCGCCCTCTGTTGCCTCAAAAACAACCTCCGTCTGTGGATGCAACCCAAAGCGTTTCCGCAGATCGCGCGGAATGGTCACTTGGCCTTTTTGCGTAAGTTTTATAAGTAATACTTTCCTTCAGATGTCTTACTTTGTCAAGGCAAACGCGGAGACGACGCAGCGCAAGGGCCTCCGCTTTGCCACGCGCCTCGGCCATCGAGGCACCATAAGCCAAGACTCCGGGCAATTCCGCCACCTCCGCGATCCAACGCCCGTCTTCCTCGCGTTCAACTTCAATTTTCACACAAGCACCCTATCCTTTTCGCTCCCGATGTCCACCACGTCTCAGTCCATTTTTCGGGCGGATCGGCCTTTGACTCCCACCCGAAGACTGCCGCCGTCGGACCCTTCGGGAAATCTGATTTCAACCACGGATTCCACGAGCAACACGGATGCCTCTCCACCGCACCCACCCACTGCTTTATCCGTGATAATTAGTGCCATCCGTGGTTTAAAAACTCCTTCCAAACGCACGCTTTAAACCACCGATTACACGAGCAACACGGATGCCTCGCCACCGCACTCGTCCACTGCTTTATCCGTGATAATTGGTGCCATCCGTGGTTCAAAAAAATCTTCCAAACGGACGCTTTAAACCACCGATTACACGAGCAACACGGATGCCTCACCACCGCACTCGTCCACTGCTTTATCCGTGATAATTGGTGCCATCCGTGGTTCAAAAAACCTTCCAAACGCACGCTTTCAACCACGGATTCCACGAGCAACACGGATGCTCTTCCACCGCACTCACCAGCCGTCTTATCCGTGATAATTGGTGTCATCCGTGGTTCAAAAAAATACTTCCCACCGGACTCCTTCAACCACCGATTACACGAGCAACACGGATGCCTCTCCACCGCACCCACCCACTGCTTTATCCGTGATAATTAGTGCCATCCGTGGTT
>SLJA01000155.1 GCA_007135355.1 Wenzhouxiangella sp. | reverse complement strand
TGGCACCGGCGGCCAGCGACATCGAAGGACTGGCCGAGCGCTTTGCCAACGAGCGCACCGCTCTGGCCCGTCTGAACCATCCCAATATTGCTCACCTGATCGACGGCGGCCTGACCGCCGAGGGTCGGCCCTTTGTCGCGACCGAGTATGTCGACGGGCAGGCCATCGACCAATGGTGCCAGTCGAATGCCGCGGATCTGCCGACCCGGCTGGGTTTGATGATCAGCATCTGCCAGGCCGTGGACTATGCCCACCGCCATATGGTGATTCACCGCGACCTGAAACCCTCCAATATCCTGGTCAGCATCAGCGGCGAGCCCAAGCTGCTGGATTTCGGAGTGGCCCGGCTGCTCGACGGCAACACCGAGGCGGGTGCCGACGCCACGGTCGACGCGGCCATGACACCGGCCTACGCCAGCCCCGAGCAGGCCGCCGGACGCACGCTGACCATTGCCAGCGATGTCTACTCACTTGGCGTCATCCTGCACGAGTTGTTGAGCGGGCGGCGCCCGTTCGATGAAATCGATGATCCGGTCAAGCGTCTGCGCATCCTGCAGACCCGCCAGGCGCCAAGTATCCGCGGACAGGCGCCACTGCCCGGCCTGAAGATTTCGACTGATCTGGCCGCCATTGTCGACCGCAGCCTGAGGCTGGACCCCGACCAGCGCTATCCTTCGGCGCGCGAACTGGCCCACGATCTGGAAAGACTGCTGCAGCGACAACCAGTGACGGCCCGCGGTGGCGGGCGCTTGTACCGACTCGAGCGCTTCGTCGCGCGCAACCGCCTGGGCAGCGCGCTGGCCATTGTCGCGGTGGCCCTGCTGGCGGCATTCCTGGTCGATCGTGAGCGCCAGATCGAGCGTATCGCCTGGGAGCGTGACCGCGCCGAGGCGGTGACCGAGTTCATGAACCAGATCTTCTCCGGTGCCGACTCGCTGCCCTCGCGGGGCAACGCGGTCACCGTTCGGGAGTTGCTGGACATGGGCAACCAGCGGCTGGCCGCCAGTGATGAATTCAACCCGGCAGTGCTCGGCTCCATCCATCTGGCGCTGGGGCGCGCCTACAACGCCCTGGGCCTGGGAGAACAGGCCCAGCCTTTGCTGGCCCAGGCACTGGAGTACCTGTCGGCGCAGGCGGGCACCCTCGAGCGTGCCCGCATTCAGGCCGATCTGGCCGCGGCACTGGACGCCGCCGGCCGCGCCGAGGAAGCCATCGCTGCCGATCAGTCGGCCATCGCCCAGCTGGCCGCCGCCGGCATCGAACAGGGCGATGAAGTGACCGCGCTGCGAGTGCGCATCCTGCGCAATCAGGCCAATCTGATGGATGCGCCCTTGAGCGATACGGTGGCCGAACTGGAGGCCATCGAGCAGCAACTGCGCCGGCGCAGCGAGCCGCCGATGGAGTTGTTGTTCGAAACGCGGGCCGCGCTGGTGGCGGGCTATGTGTTTCTGGAGCGCGCAACCGACGCGCTGGCCATGGCCACGGCGGCGCAGGATGTGGCGCGAACCATTTACGCCGAAGATGACCCGCGTCGACTGCGCGGCCGCCACGTGCTGGCCACCGCGCTGATGCTGAGCGATCCGGAAGCGGCACAAGTGCAGTTTGCCGACCTGATCACCGATCACGATCGCCTGATCGGCCCCAGTCAACGGCTGGCCAACAGCCTGGGCAATCAGGGCGTGGCGCTGGCCCGGGCCGGACGCGATCAGGAGGCCATCCAGGCCTTTGCCGCGGCGGCCGACATGATCGAGGAGGTCGCCGGACGCGGGCATTATCTGTACAGGCTGTCGGTTTCCAATCAGGCCGCCCTGCACCTGAGGGCCGACCAGCCGCTTGTCGCCGAAACGCTGATCCGTGATTTGCTGGCCGAGACGCCTGCCCTGGACCGTCCGGCCAGCGCCGTGGAGGCGCGCTACCGGGCGGCCGCGCTGGATATTCTGGGCAGCGCACTGGCGCTGCAGGATCGCTGGCGCGAAGCCGCCGAAGTCTATCGAGAAGCGCTGGGCTTGCTGCCCGAAGCACCCGAGGCGAGCGAAGCCTCCCTTCAGGCCGGCTTGCTGCAACGCCTGGGCCTGGTCGAAAGCGAGTTGCAGGTACGCACAGAGCAAGCGCACTGAGGCCGTTCACGCTTCAGGACAAGGCGCGCTGCAGCCAGGCCCGCGCCATGCGCCATTCCCGGGTCACGGTGGACTCGGAAATAGCCAGCGCCTCGGCGGTTTCAGGGATATTCAGACCGGCAAAGTAACGCAACTCGACGATCTGAGCCTGGCGGCGGTCCAGCTCAGCCAGCTGTTCCAGCGCCTGGTCCATGGCCAAAAGATCGGCACCAAAGGGATCGCCTGGCTCGATATCGTCGACGCTGACCCGGTCGGCCGGATTGGGCCGCTTGGCCGCATTGCGGCGCCGGGCATAGTCGACCAGGATGCTGCGCATCACGGCCGCTGCCACCAGCAAAAATTCACGCGGGTCAGCCCAGCTTTGTTGCTCGGTGCCGGCCAGGCGCAGCCAGGCTTCATTGACCAACGCGGTGGCCTGCAGGGTGTGATCGCGGCGCTGGGCGTGCATCTGGCGGCCCGCCATCGCACGCAGTTCCTCATACACCAGCGGCACCAGGCGCCGGAACCGATCGTCATCGTCACCGGCCTGGCGTTCCAGCATGGCGGCAAGTTCACGAGGATCAGGCGTGGGCATGATTTTTCGGCGCGTTTGAAAGGGTCGGACCAAAGCCGTCAGGATGACATATTCGCGGCAGGTTTTCTCATTCAGCCGGATCGTCTAGAATGAGAGGATAACTCTTCACCGTGGGACATCTTGAGCGCGAAGGCAACACCCAGGGTCCGAACCCTAAAGCTGCTTAGCCTGGCGCTGGGCACAGCGCTGCTTGCCGGTGGGTCATTGAATGCCGCGGCCAATGACTGCGTGCTCGCCGACGTTGACGCGTTGCCGCCGCTGGAGACCGGGACTGTGGCCGGTCATGCGGCCGCCCTGAAGCTCTTGCAGACTGCCGATCTGGCTACTGCGCGCGTCGATATC
>SLJA01000064.1 GCA_007135355.1 Wenzhouxiangella sp. | reverse complement strand
CGACCAGCACGGCGCGCATCAGCAACCTGATCTTCCTGTCGCCCTTCCTGTCGCTGTTCTTCATCCGCGCCTTTGTCGGCGAGACCATACTGGCATCGACCTGGATCGGGCTGGGGCTGATCGTCTCGGGTCTGGCTCTGCAGCAGGTCCTGCGGCCCCGTGCAAGACCCTGAGGAGAACAAGATGAGACCACGACAATTCCCGCAAGCGCCACAGACGCCGATGATCCGCCCGGTCCGTCTTGCCTTGATCGCCGGCGCCATGGCGCTCGCGTCCGTGTCTGCCGCCGCCGAGGTCCACGTGCTGGCCAGGGGCGACTTGCGCATCGAGATCGAGGTGGACAGCGATCGCCTGGCCGAGTCATTCGGGCCGCGCTTTGATCGCACCGCGGTCGTGCGCAGCGTGAGCCTCGACGGCGTGGAGTTCCTCGGGCCCTGGGGCCTGCCCGACGAGTTCGGCTTGTACAGCGACGGTGTGCTCGGGTACGAGCAGGCGGCCGTTGGCGAGGGATTTATAAAGATCGGCGTGGGGCGACTGATTCGCGACACCGAAGCCGGGTATCACTTTGCCCATCCCTTCCCGGTAGACCGTGTGTTTCCGATTGAAGTGACGGCAGGCGACGAAGTGCTTACTGTCGTCCAGCAGTCAGAAGGCGAAGGTCCCTGGCAGTATCGCTATGTGAAGTCCTACCGGCTGACCGGCAGCCACGGGCTGGAGATCCATTACAAACTGAGTAACACCGGCTCGCCAGCCTGGACCTTCGAGCATTACAACCACCACTGGTTCCGGGTCGCCGATGTCCTGGTCGGCCCAAGCTATCGCGTGGTGACCGGCTTCGAATTGCCGATCGCGCCGACGAGCCTGCAGCCTGGGGCCTTCTCGCTGGAAATTCCCGGGCCCCTGGCGCCGGGAGAAGCGCATTACTACGCCAGCGAACTGGCTGAGGTCACGGCCCACACCAACCATTTCGAACTGCAGGTTTCCGGCACAGCGGCCGTGCGCTACCAGGGTTCCTTCTCGCCCCGGCGCTTTGCCGTGTACGCCGACGCGGATGGATTGTGCCCGGAGGTGTTCTTCCGCGCCGCGCTGGAGCCGGGTGAAACCGTCAGCTGGTTCAGCACCTATCGCTTTGACAGGATGCGGGCTCAGGAGGGTGACCACTGACTTCATGGTGATCATGAAGGGCGGCAGGGGCTACAACAACCGGGGTGCCAGATTGAACGAAGACCCATTGTCCTGGTGCCGAACAGGCCATCGGCCGCGGCGCTACCGGCCCCATCGCGTGCTGAAGGCATGACCCGGCCTTTCAGAATGCCTGTTGCGGCGATGCTGGCGCTACTGGCTTTCATGTTTCTCAGTCCGCAGCCCGCGATAGCCCAACGGACCGGCACGGTTGTGCTGCTGAACGGCGATCCACTGACCTGCGACGTCAGAGAACTCGAACGTAACCGGCTCCGAGTCAGCACCGATAGCATTGGTTCGGTGCGGATCGACTGGGACGATGTACTACGGGTCAGCAGTCCGGAAGCGTTCATCATCGAACTGATCGACGGCCGCCGCATTCGAGGCTCGCTGGTCGATTCAGGCGTGGATCGCGTGCTGAAGGTGGACGCCGCCGGCGAATCGATCACGCTGGACATGGGTGAAGTCGTCAGGATCGACGAAGTCATGGAAGGCGCGATCACGGATCGCTGGGACGGCTAGGTCAGCGTGGGCCTGAATTACACGCAGGCCAACAACACCACCGCTTTCAGCGGGGCCTTCGATGCCCGGCGGCGCGACGAGAAATTTCAGCTCACCATCGGCGCCTCAGCCTTCGTTCGCTCGCAGGATGAGGCGTCCGATACCCGGCGCTTCAACGTCGGCCTGGAATACTTCAGGCTGCTGGAGGAGCGATGGTACTGGGCCGCGCTGGGCCTGCTGGAGCGCAACGACGAGTTGGGCATTGACCTTCGCTCACTGGCCGGCCTGGGCTACGGTCGCTTTTGGGGGCTCAGTCCGTCCCGGCGGCAGCCAGCAGCGCACTGCTGTCAGGAATGGTGCGAATCCCGGCCGCGCGCATCTCATCCAGTGCCGCATTGGTACTGGAGGCGGCAATGCCGCGGCAGGCAGCGAGGTTCAGGATCACATCGAAACCCGCACCACGCAGCTGCAAGGCAGTGGCGCGCACGCAGTAATCGGTGGCCAGACCGCCAACCAGCACGCAAACCACATCGCGCGCCTCGAGCCACTCGATCACGCCGGTGCTGCGCTGTTCGGCCAGGTCGTGATAGCAGGCGCCGTAGGGGTGCATGTCCGGCTCGACGCCCTTCCAGACGAAGAAGTCATACTCGGCCGGGTGCGGCAGCCCCGGCAGCAGCTCGAAGCCGGGCGTGCCGGGCACGGCGTGCACCGGCCAGTGCTCCTCGACGTTGGCGCCGGGTACTCCAGGCTGGCCGATCAGTTCGGGATCTTCGGTCACCCACACTGCCCGCGGGGTATGGGCATCCTTGGATCCCAGGCGCCAGCTGGCCAGTCCCGCCTGACGGTTCAGTTCAGGACCGATGCGGTCGCCTTCGGGCACCGGCAACTCGTTCGGGCACAGCGGGCTGAAAGTCTTCTGCGCATCGACATCGAAGCTGGCGACCTGCGCTCGCGGCGGCAACTGGATCATGGAGCTCTCCTGGCCGAACGGCCGTCGGGCTTGGACTCGCTCCACCCTAACCGAACCATCGCAACAGTTTCATCTTGAAATGGCTGTAGGGGGCGAATCGTATCGGCGGCTCGGGAACACGGCCCCGGCTCATCACGGCTTTCAGATGACTCAGGCGATCAAACCCGATCTTGCCATGGTACTGGCCCATGCCGCTCATGCCCACGCCGCCGAAAGGCAACTCATGCACGGCCATGAACATGATGACGTCGTTGATGCACATGTTACCGGAGCTGACGGTCTGGACGAAACGCTTTTCGCTGTCCTTGTTCTTCGTGAACAGGTAGGCCGCCAGCGGCTTGTCGCGCTCCAGGATGAAGGTCATGGCGGCATCGAGATCGGCCACGG
>SLJA01000075.1 GCA_007135355.1 Wenzhouxiangella sp. | reverse complement strand
TTCGTGGCCCCGATGCCGGGTTACCTGAGTTTCGGTGGCCCTTATGTCCAGCAACTCAGCCTCGAGCGCGGTGACGACGGCTACGACCTAGTGTTCTATTTTGCCCTGCTCAACGGCTATGAGCCTGGTGATCTGGATAACGATGAAGGCGTGGTGCTGCTGGAGGGTCTGCGTTCCGGTGGTTTTTTCTTTTTGGGCTTCGACGAGCAAGACCAGTCCCCGGTGTGGTCCGATTTCTGGGAAGAGGTCGGCATCTTGCCGGAAGCGGTGGGTCTGAATCTGAGCCTGGATCGTGACAACGGCCTGGTCTGGCCGGAGCTGGTAACGCCACTGCGCGTTGACCCCACCGCGCGGGTTGGCGCCCGTGTCAGACCCGGCAGCGCCGAAAGCGTGATTGTCGATCGGGCCCTGCAGCGTCCGGCACAGCGGCGATGAGGTGCATGCCCCGGGCACGTGGAATCGCCCTGGTGGTGGTGCTGTGGGTGCTGGTTTTGCTCACCCTGGTCGTGGGTGTCTATGCCGTCTTGACCCGAACCGAAAGCCTCCAGGCCCGTTTTTTGATTGACACCACGACGGCCCGTTACGCGGCTGAAGCGGGCGTGCACCTGGCCGTTTTCGAGCTGCGCAATCCGGATGAGGAAACGCGCTGGGTTGCCGATGGGCGGCCTCACGAGGTGCGCTTCGGCGATGCCCGGCTGGAAATTCGCGTCTGGGATGAGTCGGGCCGGGTCGATCTGAACCGGGCTGAAGAAGACCTGCTGTTTGAACTGTTCATCTCGCAAGGTGTCGAGGAGATGGAGGCCATGCACCTAGCTGCCGCCATTGCCGACTGGCGCGATCCGGATGATCTGGTGCGACCCTTTGGCGCCGAAATTGACGAGTACCTGGCCGTCGGCCTGCCGTATGGGCCGGCCAACGCGCCATTCGGTTCGGTGGATGAACTGCAGCAGGTGATTGGCATGAGTTGGGAGCTTTACCGCGACGTGGAAGACCTGTTTACCGTGCACAGTCCCAGTGGCCAGGTTAATCCGGCTTTTGCCCCGGCTGAAGTGCTGGCCCTGTTACCGGACATGGATCTGGATCTGGCGCAGACCTTTGTCGCCGAGCGTGAGCAGCATCACCCGACCGACCTGGATGCCTTGATGATGCCCAATGGTCAGCTGATCAGCTTGCGTGGCCGCGGACAGGCCTTCAGAATCCGTTCCCGCGCTACACTGGACAATGGTGCCTGGACCAGTATCGAGGTCACCGTTGCCCTGGGCACCGACCGGCGCGGGCGTCCATTTCGGGTTTTGCGCTGGCGGGAAAGATTAGAGAACTGAAATTGAACACTTTTTCTGAAATCAAACCGCATCTGGAGCAGTGGGCGCAGCGCTATCGCAACAGTGCGCTGGCGGCGTTTCTGAGCTGGTGGGGCAACGAACTCTACGGCATGATCCCGGCGCGCTGGCGCGCGCGCATGGTTGCCCCGCGGTCGCGGTTGTGGCTGCTGGTCGAGTCCGAGGATGTCAGCCTGTCGGTATGGCGCGGCGGGGAGCAACCTGAAGGCATGGATACTCTTGGCGCCGCTGAAGACCTGGCTGCCTTGCGTCAGCGCTGGCAGACGCATCTGAGACAGTTCAGGGATGGTCCGCCGGAAGTCAGTCTGCTGCTGCCGCCTGACCTAGTCCTGGATGCGCCGGTGGAATTGCCGCTGGCGGTCGAGAGCAACCTGGCTCAGGCGGTCAGCTATCAGCTGGATCAACTCACGCCGTTCCGCGCCGACCAGGTCTGGCACGATTTCCGCGTGCTGGGCCGCGAAGCCGAGGCTGGGCGCCTGAGGCTGGACTTGCGGCTGGTTCCCAAGGTCCGGCTGGAAGCCCTGTTCGAACGGCTGGACGCCATCGGCATTCGTCCTCACATTGTTGATGTGGCCTCGGCGCCGTCACGGTCGGCGCTGCAAGTGTCGGGCTTTAACCTGCTGCCGACTGAACGGCGGCGGCCCTATGTCAATCGCCGCGCGCGCCTGAACTGGGGCCTCGGCCTGGGAGTTGTGGCGATGCTGGCCGTGGTCATGGGTTTATCGCTGCAGGTGCGCGGCGCCGGCCTGGAGCAGCTGCGCGCGGAGGTCAATACCTTGCGCGCTGAAGCAGAAGAGGTTTTGGCCTTGCAGCGCGAGCTTGAGGATGCCCTGGATGCAGCCAACTTCCTCGCCGAGCACCGCCGCGAGCAGCCGGTGATCATGGACGTGCTCGATGAGCTCACCCGGGTGTTGCCGAACGACATGTGGCTGCAGCAGGTCCAGGTGCGCGAGCGGGATTTGAGCCTGACCGGCTCCGGCAACGGATCGCAGCGACTGATCGAGCTGATCAACGGCTCCAGCCTGTTCAGCGACACCGCTTTTCGCGGATCGGTCAATATCGATCCCAACACGGGCCAGGAGCGTTTCAACGCCACCGCCACCATCACCCCCTGGGGACTTCAAGATGCAGTTGCTGCCAGAACTCAAGAATAATCGGCCGCTGGCCGTCGGGCTGCTGGTGATTGCCCTGGTGGTAGTCTATCTGGTCGGCTTTCATTGGTTTGTTCAGCGCCATATGGCGCTGTCCGAGAGCCGCGAGCAGCTGGAGTCCCAGGCTGCGCGCTTCATGGCTTCCGTGGCCCGCGGGCCGGCGCTGGAAGCCAGACTGGCCGAGTTGCGCGAGGAGCGTATTGGCCAGAATTTGTTCCTGCCCGAGAATGGCTTCAGTTCGGCCGCGGCGGCAATGACCCGCCGCTTGCGTGAGACCATCGACGAGGAGTCCCTGCAGCCTGAGTTGTGCACCGTGCAGGCCACACAGAATATCGTGGAGCAGGATCCGGGCCGCTTTGAGCGCGTGACGGTCAATGTGCGTATGCTGTGCCCGTTGGAGGATCTGGCCAGAATTGTCTATGTGCTGGAAGACAGTCAGCCCCTGGTGTTTGTCGACAATGTCTTGATGCGCCAGCGCAGCGCGGCCGGTCAAAGTGGCCGGCGGGGCGGCACAACCTATGGGCTGGTGGAATTCAGCTTCAATATGTA
>SLJA01000313.1 GCA_007135355.1 Wenzhouxiangella sp. | reverse complement strand
GTTGACTTCAGGATTGACTTCAGCAGACGCGGCATCGGCGGCATCCATTTGCGCCGGTTCCACAGCCGCCTCGGCGGGTTCCACATCCTCGGACGGCGTGTCGTTGTCGACGTCGCGATCGCGATCCGGTTGCTCTGACATAGGGTTCCACTCGTGCAGGTCGGTCGATGTCGGGGAACATGGGGCTGCAACGTGGTTTTTCCAAGCCATCGCGCGGACCGTGAGCGGCAAAATCTCCGCACAGCGCCGACCGCCGAATTTGCGTTTAAGATGTGGCCCATGCTGCGCGCGCTAAGCATTCGCAATTTCGCCATCATCGACCGCGTCGACCTGGAGTTCGCGCCGGGCTTCTGCGTGATCAGCGGCGAGACCGGCGCGGGCAAATCCATCCTGATCGATGCACTGGGCCTGTTGCTGGGGGAACGAGCCAGTGGCTCCTTCGTGGCCGCCGGCCAAGAGCAGGCTGATCTCAGCGCGGAGTTTGAACTGGCGTCCGGTTCGGATGCACTGGAATGGCTGCGTGAGCAGGCGCTGGACGAGGATCAGCGTTTGGTTCTACGGCGCGTGCTGCCGGCCGATGGTGCCTCTAGAGCCTGGATCAATGGGCGCAGTGCCACCATTAGGCAGCTGGCGGAGATCGGCGAAAAACTGGTCGAAATCCACGGTCAACACGCCCATCAACTGCTGGCGCGTCCCGCCGTACAGCGCCAACTGCTGGACCGCCGGGTTGATGCTGCGCTTTTGCGGCAGGTTGCCGCAACTTTTACCGCCTGGCAGTCCGCCGATGCCGCGCTTCGCCGGTTCGAACAGGACTGCGGCGATTCGGCCCAGACCGAGCTGCTGCGCTTCCAACTTGGGGAGCTGGAAACCTTGGATCTGCAGCCGGGTGAATACGAGTCTTTGGCCCAGGAACAGGAACGTCTGGCCCGAGGCGACGAGATCCGCGACCGTCTGGCAACGGCGCAGCGGGCGCTGGATGATGACAGCGGCCCCAGCGTTCGTGATCTCTTGCTGTCTGCCTGTTCGTCCATCGAGCGAGTCGCGGAGCTTGATACGCGTCTTCAGGAAATTGCCGGCTTGCTTGATGAAGCACGCATCAACATCGACGAGGCGGTCGCTGCGCTGGAACGCGCCGCCGATCAGGGTGATGCGGACCCGCGGGAACTGCAAAGGATCAATCGCCGACTGGAGAAGTCGGTCGACCTGGCGCGCAAACACCGAGTCCGTCCCGAAGATTTGCTTCAACTGCGGACAGAACTCAACCGGCGGCTGGACGATATTGACCAGCAAGATGAACGTCGACAGAAATTGGGCCGCGAGCTGGAGCAGGCGCGGGCCGCCTGGCACCAGGCTGCAACAGCGCTTGGCGATGCCCGCCGGGACGCGGCGTCACCGTTGGCCGATCAAGTGGCCAAACGGTTGAGCGCCCTCGGCATGGATCAGGCCACGGTCGATATCTTGATCGAGACTTCCGGCGACCAGGCACCGGCCGCGCACGGGCAGGACCGTGTCCACATTCTGCTTAGCGCCAATCCGGGTCAGCCGCCGCAGCCGATCCAGAAAGTGGCTTCGGGCGGCGAACTGTCACGCGTCAGCCTGGCGCTCATGATCTCATCGGGACCACAGGCTTTGGCGCCGGCCCGAGTTTTTGACGAGGTGGATGCCGGTATCGGCGGCGAAACCGCCCATGCCGTGGGACGTTTTCTGCGCGAAGCCGCCAACGGCACCCAAGCCTTCTGCGTCACCCACCTGGCCCAGGTGGCCGCCCGTGCCGATCATCACTACCGCGTGGAGAAGATCAGCGCCGATGGCAAGACTCGCATTCGTGTCTACCCTCTGGACCGCGCGGAGAGAGAACGCGAGCTGGCGCGCATGCTCGGCAACCGCGATTCAGCCAGCAGTCTTGCCCACGCGCGGGAGCTGCTGCAAGGCTGAAGCGCCCTCCGCGCCGCCGCCTCAGCCCTTGGTGCGCTGATCCGAGGGCTTGACGTAGATCACCAGGGAGTGTTCGGCAATCTGGTAACCATGCCGCTTGGCGATCTGATGCAGTCTCTGCTCGATCTCCGGATCGACAAACTCGACGACGTCGCCGGTTTCGACGCACACCATATGGTCATGATGCTCGCCGTCATGCAGCTCGTAGCAGGCCTGCAGCGCGCGGCCACTACCCGGGTCGAACATGTGCTTGCGCACCAGGCATGCCTGCTCGAACTGGCTGAGCACTCGATAGACGGTCGCCAAACCGATTTCATCACCCTGCTCATTGAGCAGACGGTAAATTTCGTCCGCCGTCAGGTGCTTGCGGTCCGTATGCTCCAGCAGGCGCAGAATCTGCAGGCGCGGGTGGGTGACCTTCAAACCAACCTTGCGCAACTCCATCGTTTTTTCTGACATCACAACCCCATCGGTGCTCAGCGGTTCTCTCATTCAATGCCTATAGTATCATTCGGGCTCCACCCATCGCCACGGACCGAAGTTCTTCATGCGCCTGTTTCTTTGCCTGCTCGTCATTACGGCCTTAAGCGCTTGCAACCTCGTATACAAGCAGGATGTGCAGCAAGGCAACGTTCTGGATGAAGACAATGTCGCCCAGTTGGAACTCGGCATGACCAAGCGCCAGGTCCAGGTTCTGCTCGGCTCACCGTCTGTCCAGAGCCCCTTTCACGCCAATCGCTGGGACTACGTCAACACGTTCTCACGGCGCGGAGGGGATCCGATCAAGCGGGTGCTGACACTGCGTTTCGAGGATGAACGGCTGGCTTCGGTCGAAGGGAGTTTCCTGGAACAAGACACCGTTGCCGCCGAGGCGCTGCGCCGCATGCAGGCTCCGGATGACGCCCCCATCCAGGACTTAGAAACTCTGCGCCGGGAGAACTGAGCCTCTAGTGGGCCATGCGGCTAATTAGGTAACGCTCAGAGTCACTGTGTTGGCGTGAATCAAGGCGCGTTCCGCAGGGAATGGCTAGCCCTTTCCAAGGAACGCAACGCCGAGTCGCGCCAGCACAGTGGCTCCCGAAGGGCCATCGCACAAGCGCCGTGGGCTGCGTTC
>SLJA01000267.1 GCA_007135355.1 Wenzhouxiangella sp. | reverse complement strand
GTTGAATTTGACCGGAGTCAATCCAGGCGCGGTTCAAGCGCTATATTCTGTGAGATATAACGCATCGTGGGCACTTACCCTGCATGTCCCAAACCGAAATCGACGGTCGCTTCTGGCTTCGCATCGACGGCAACAGTTTTGCCGGCAGCGGGCGTATTGAGCTGTTGGAACAGATTGAGGCGACCGGTTCGATCTCGGCCGCCGCGCGGGCCATGCGTATGAGCTACAAGGCGGCCTGGGATGCGGTCGATGCGATGAACAATCTGGTCGATGCGCCGCTGGTGGTTCGCCAGGCCGGGGGCGCCCACGGCGGTGGTACGGCACTGACTGAACAGGGCCGGAAACTGGTCAAGCACTTTCGCGCGGCTGAACAGAAACACCGCCGGTTTCTCAAGCGGATGGGCGAAAGCCTGCCGCCACTGGGCCAGCCTGATTCGGACTGACGCCCGATGCAACACTGGATAATGAAACACTGGATGCTGCTCGGCCTGTGCCTGCTCGCCGTGGCCCCGGCCCATGCGACGGAACTTCGCATCGCCGTGGCGGCCAATTTCACCGCCACGCTGGAACGGCTGGCCGAAGTGTACGGCGCGGAAAACGACGTGCGGTTTTCGATCAGCAGTGGCTCTTCGGGCAAGCACTTTGCCCAGATCCGCCAGGGCGCGCCTTTTGATTTGTTCTTTTCGGCCGATGATCAAAGAACCGCCGACCTGGTGGCCGGCGGTCACGCTGTGGCCGAGAGTCGCTTTGTTTACGCCCGGGGCATTTTGGTGCTGTGGAGCCCTGATCCGGCCAGAATTACGGACAACGCAATTGCGCTGCTGCAGGGCGACGATTATCGGCGTCTGGCGATTGCCAATCCGCGCGTGGCGCCCTACGGAGCAACGGCCGAGGCGGTGATGTCGGCCCACGCCATCGAGCCCGGGCGAGGCCGGCTGATCACCGGCCAGAGCATTGGCCAGACTTTCAACTTTGTCACCACCGGCAACGCGGATTTCGGCTTTGTGGCGCTATCGCAGGTCATTCACCATGAACGCCGGCATGGGCCCGGCTCGCGCTGGATACCCGACCCGGACAGCTATCCCGCCATTATTCAGGAGGCCGTACTGCTGGGCAGCGCGCGTGAACCCGAGGCCGCCGGCGCCTTTCTGGACTGGGTCCGAAACAGCGAGACGGCGCGGGCGATCATCGAAGCGGATGGCTACCGTCGATGATGCCGGAGTGGATCAGCCCGCAGGATCTGGAAGCTTTGTGGCTCACCCTCAGGCTGGCCGGCGTGAGCACCGTGGTGCTGCTGATTCTGAGCACGCCGCTGGCGCTCTGGCTGGCGCGCACGAAGTCGCGGTTCAAGCTGGCGATTGAATCGGTGGTGGCGCTGCCGCTGGTCTTGCCGCCCACGGTGCTGGGCTTTTACCTGCTGTTGCTGCTGGGCTCGCAGGGGCCGATCCAGGCTCTGGGCGGACCGGCGCTGGCGTTTACCTTTACCGGTCTGGTGATCGGCTCGGTGTTCTATTCGCTGCCCTTTGTGGTGCAGCCGCTGCAGAACGCCTTTGCCGGCATCGAGCGCGGCACGCTGGAGGCGGCGGCCTGCCTGCGCGCCGGGCCCTGGGATCGCTTTTGCAGCATTGTGCTGCCGCTGTCGCAGCGCGGATTTCTGACCGCGATCACGCTGGGCTTTGCCCATACTCTGGGCGAATTCGGGGTGGTACTGATGATTGGCGGCAATATTCCCGGTGAAACCCAGGTTGTCTCGATTGCCATCTACGACCATGTCGAGGCCGTGGACTATGCCTCGGCCCACGTGCTGTCCGGCTTGCTGCTGGCGCTTTCGTTCCTGATGCTGTTTGCGCTCTACACCATCAACGGGCGCATCAAGATGGTGCTGCCATGAGGTCGCGCGTGCCATGACACGTGTTATGCCAATTGCCATGCGCTTCGATTTGCAGCGCGCCGAGTTCAGGCTGACGGTCGACGTTGAGGTGCCCGGCCAGGGGGTTACAGCGCTGTTCGGACGCTCGGGTTGCGGCAAGACCACCTTGCTGCGCTGTGTTGCCGGACTGGAGCCGACGGTGCGCGGGCGCTTGCGGGTTCACGGCGAGGCCTGGCAGGACGCCGAGCGCTTCGTTCCCGCGCACCAGCGCCCGGTGGGCTATGTGTTCCAGGAGGGCCAGCTGTTTCCGCATCTCACGGTGCTCGGCAACCTGCTGTACGGCTACCGGCGCATTCCGGCCGAGCGGCGCATCGTGCAGCCGGACGATGTGACGCGCTTGCTCGGACTGGAGGGCCTGCTGGAGCGTCGGACCAGCCAGATTTCCGGCGGCCAGCGCCAGCGCGTGGCCATGGGCCGGGCCTTGCTCACCAGCCCGCGGGTGCTGCTGATGGATGAGCCGCTGGCCGCGCTGGACCAGATCAGCAAGGCCGAGATCCTGCCCTATCTGGAGCGCCTGCACGAAGAACTGTCGATTCCCGTGCTGTACGTCAGCCATGCGATTGAAGAAGTCGCGCGCCTGGCCGATCACATGTTACTGATGGAAGAGGGACGCATTCAGGCCCAGGGGCCGTTACGCGACCTGATCACCCGCGCCGATCTGCCACTGGTACACGGTGAACAGGCCTCGGCCGTGCTGATCGGCGATGCACTCAGCCATCTGGACGACGACCACTTGAGCTGCATCCACCTGCCCGGCGGGATGCTCTATGTGCCGCGCGTTACCGACCCCAACCGCGACCAGCTGCGCGTGCGCGTGCTGGCGCGGGATGTCTCGGTGGCGCGCCAGCCGCCCTTGCCCAGCAGCATTCTCAACTGCCTCCAGTGCGAGGTGGTCGAAATCGTGGACGACCCGCACCCTGGCCACTGTCTGCTCAAGCTGAAGCTTGGCGAGCAGCACCTGCTGTCGAGAATCACGCGGCGTTCGCGTCAGCAACTGGCGTTGGAAACCGGCGACACGGTCTGGGCCTCGGTCAAGGGCGTGGCGCTGACCTGAGACGCCCGGCCGGGCGGATCCCGTCCAGCTCGTCGTCCGGCAGGGCTTCCAGCAGCTCGGCGACCG
>SLJA01000205.1 GCA_007135355.1 Wenzhouxiangella sp. | reverse complement strand
GCGCCATGGGCCAAAGCGTCATCGATGTGTGCCTGCAGAATGCCGACCTGGGCGGCCGAAATGACCGGGCCGATCTGGCCGCCCTCCGGATCGTCGGCATTGATCTCCAGTTGCCCGATTTCGCGGCGCAAGGCTTCGACCAGGCGATCGTGAACGGCACCGACCGCGTACACCCGCTCGATTGACATGCAGCTCTGGCCGGCGTTGACCATGCTGCCCCAGGCCAGGGCTCGCGCCGCGCGCTCGATGTCGGCATCTTCCAGCACCACGGCCGCGTCCTTGCCACCCAGTTCCAGAAAAGCGGGGATGAAGCGCGCTGCCGCCGCCTCGCCGACCTTGCGCCCGGTAGCCACGCTGCCGGTGAAGCAGATCAAATCGACCTGCTCGATCAGAGCCGCGCCCACGTCGCCGGCACCCACGCACCAGCGCAGCACGCCGCCCAGGGTCTTGAGGTTGCCCAGCACGCGTTCGGTCACTTCGATAAAGCGCGGAGTAACCTCGCTGGGTTTGACCAGCACGGCCGAGCCTGCCAGAAGGGCCGGCACGGCATCGATCAGGGCCAGCAGCAGCGGGAAGTTCCACGGGCTGATCACCCCGACCAGCGGATACGGCGTGGCGAACTGGCGCGATTCGATGAAGGGAATATTGGCCGGACGCGGTTCCGGCTCGACCAGCAATCCCGGTGCCTGCTCGGCCCAGCGTTCGATCGTGGCAATCGCCGCGTCGAGTTCCAGGCGCGACTCGATCAGCCGGCCGGTATCCTCGAACAGGGCCTGGACGAAGGCTTCGCGCTCATCGCGCATGGCGGTGGCCAGCGCCCGCAAGTGCTCGGCCCGCCGCTCCGGCGCCAGAGCGGCCCAGGCCGGCTGGGCCTTGCGCGCCTCGCCGGCCAGCACGGCCAGTTGATCCGGCCCGGTGACGGCACGCTGATAGTCGACTTTCCCGGTGCGAGGGTTGCGGACCTGCAGGCGGTCAGTCATGGTCTTCGGTCCGAATGATGCCCGCGGCGCGCAAGCGCGCCAGGGTCTCTTGCTGGGTGCGGGCGAACACGGCCCGTTCGGGCACTCGCACCTCGCCTTCTTCGAGCATGGTGTCGGCTGGATGGATGCTGCCGGCATAGGTGGAGCGGAACAATTCCAGGCGCTGGCGGGCCAGCAGATTGCCCATGCCGGGGCGGTTGCGCCAGGCTCTGAGCCCCGCCAGGTCGATTTCGGCATTGGCCACCATGGACTCGCCATAACCCGCTTCGACCAGCACCTTGCCCTGCCAGTCGACGATCTTGGACATGCCGTCGGTGGACTGGCTGGGAATGGGATAGTCGAGGATGCCGGCCGAGTTAGCCGAGACCACCACGGCCAGATTTTCGATCGCGCGAGCGCGCTTGCAGATGTCCTTGGGCGTCAGGTCCGGGCTGCCCACTTCGCTGGTCGAGTGCAGGAAAATCTCGGCGCCGCGCAGGGCCAGGGCACGCGCGATTTCCGGGTAGAGAATCTCTTCCGAGGCGATGCAGGCCAGACGTCCCAGCGGCGTATCGGCGACCGGGAACACGCCCTCCTCACCGTAGTGATCGAGATAGCGTTGCCAGACATCATGCGGCGTGGGGGCAAACATCGACACCAGTCGCCGGTAACGCAGGATCGTCTCGCCCGAGTCACTCAAAATCACGCAGGCCTGGAAGTACAGGCCAGGAAAGTGCGGGTCGGTTTCGTAGGCGTTGACGGCCAGGTAGACGCCGGTGCGCTGGGCCACAGCGGCGAGGCGGTCATACTCCGAGCCACCCGGCGCCAGGCAGGCCGACTCGATCCAGGCCGGGAAGGATTCGCCCATCGGGAAACTGGTCAGCGCATACTCAGGCAACACGACCAGCTTCAAATCGGGCCCGATGAAGCCCTTGCTGGCGCTGATCTGGCGTCCGATCCGATCGATCGCGTCGGCGATCTTGCGGCGCGCCGGGACCGGGTCCAGGCCATTGATGGCATGACAGGCCGTTTGCAGGGCCAGCGCACGGTAGCGCATCACTGGCCGGCCTCCCCATGGCCGCCGTTCAAGCTACGCGGTTCGGCTTTGATGATCATGCAATTCTCCAGGAAACCTGCGGGAATATGGAATGGTTAGTCTTTTTTGCCGGGAAAGCACGGCGAGCGCTTTTCGAGGAAAGCGCTGGCGCCCTCGCGAAAATCAGGCCCGTCGAAAGCGGCCAGGAACGCCGCCGATAGTTCGGCCTCGCCGGTCGGCTGGCTGCCGTCCAGTTGCCCCAGCACCCGCTTGGTGCAGGCCAGCGCATCAGGTGAGGCTTGCGTCCAGGCCGAGGCCTGTTCAAGCGCCTCGCGTTCCAGTGCTTCAGAGTCGTCAAACAAGCGACTGACCAGGCCCCAGGCAGCGGCCACGGGCGCATCGACCAGGGCCGCCGTCAGTAGCATCTCGCGCGCCCTGGCTACACCAATCACGGCGGCCAGGCGACGCGTATCGGCCAGGCTGTAATGCAGCCCGAGGCGGGTTGGCGTGAGGGCGAAGCGGGCGTCAGGCGTGGCAAAGCGCAGATCGCAGGCCACCGCCAGGCCGACGCCGCCACCCACGCAGGCGCCACGGATCAGGGCCAGGCTGGGGATCGGCATTGCGGCCAGCTCCGCCTGCACCGCTTGAACCAGTTGGGCATTGGCCCGCAAGGCATCCGGATCGGCTAGCTGTGAGCGCAATTCGGCGATATCAGCCCCGGCACAGAAATGCTCGCCGGTGCTGCTGAGCATCAGAGCCCTGGCCTCGCTCCTGCGGATCGTCTTCAGATGTTCGCCCAGTGCCTGCCACATGGCATGGCTCATGGCATTGCGCTGGGCCGGACGCTCGATGCTCAGTCGGGCGATAGCGCCATCGATGACCAGGGTAACTGCGTTTGCCATACTCATCGACAGATCGGTCCGCTTCGATTAACCTCGATTATATGTCCGGACAAGCCAACGACCAACCGCAGACCCAGCCCGGGCCACGCATCGGCCCGATCCTCGGCGCCAGCGTGGTGACCCGCTCGCTCGCGACGGTGCTGCCGCGCTATCTCGAAGCCGGTTTT
>SLJA01000246.1 GCA_007135355.1 Wenzhouxiangella sp. | reverse complement strand
GCGACCTCTGCGCCTTTGCGTGATGCTTTTTGAAAGAATTGGCCACACTCCAGCCATGTGCGTTAATCTGCGGTTCTTTATCCAGCGCCCAAATCGAAGAGGGGCATCAAGACATGACAACTAGCAAAGACGGCTATCGCGTTGCCGTGGTCGGTGCCACCGGCGCCGTTGGCGAAACCATGCTGGAAATCCTGGCCGAGCGGCAGTTTCCGGTGGCGGAAGTTGCCGCGCTGGCCAGCGAACGTTCGGTGGGCCGCGAGGTGAGTTTCGGGCGGAAATCGCTGGTGGTGGATGATCTGGCCAAATTCGACTTCAGCGGCTGGGATTTCGCTCTGTTCTCAGCTGGCGGCTCGGTCTCAGCCGAGCATGCGCCGCGCGCGGCGGCGGCCGGCTGCACGGTTATCGACAATACTTCGCATTTTCGCCTCGATCCGAAGGTGCCGCTGGTGGTGCCGGAGGTCAACGGCGCGGTGCTGGACGACTTCGGCGGCGGTGGCATCATTGCCAATCCCAATTGTTCGACCATCCAGATGCTGGTGGCGATCGCGCCAATCTATCGCCGCTACGGCATCACTCGTATCAATGTTGCAACCTACCAGTCGGTCTCCGGCGCCGGCAAAAGCGCCATGGAGGAGCTGGGTCGGCAAAGCGTGGACCGTTTCAACTTCCGGGAACCCGAGGCCGAGGTTTTCCAGGCGCCGATTGCTTTCAATGTGATTGCCGAAATCGATGTGATTGAGGACAACGGTTACACCCGGGAGGAGATGAAGATGCATCGTGAAACGCGCAAGATCTTCGCGGATGACAGTATGGCGGTCAATGCCACGGCGGTGCGGGTGCCGGTGTTTATGGGGCATGGGGAAGCGGTTCATCTGGAAACGCGCGAGCCGTTCGAGCTGGATGAGGTGCGCCGACTGCTGGAAAACGCGCCGGGCCTGCGCTTGCTGGATGTGCCGGAGCGGGTCACCCCGCTCACCCATGCCGCCGGCAAGGATGAGGTCTACGTCGGGCGTTTGCGCAAGGATCTGTCGCATCCGCGGGGTTTGAATCTGTGGGTGGTGGCCGACAACGTCCGCAAGGGCGCGGCGCTGAATGCGGTGCAGATCGCCGAATACCTGGTTGCGGCCAACCGTTCCTGAGCACCTTGGGTGACGGGCCGAATGGCTGCCGGATTGTCGCCGCCGTGGGGCTTGCTATACTGCGGTGTCGGGGGAGTGAAGCATGCGTCTTGAGGGTTGCAGTGAAGTGAAAAATCCAAGAGCCAATTTCGTCATCCCCGTGCTGTTCATCATGGCGGCGGTGCTTGTCTGGCAGCCTGCCAACGCCGGTCTGGGGCTGGGTGAAGCACGCGTGGACTCGTTTCTGGGTCAAGCCTTGCAGGTCCGTATTGGACTGCTGCAGCCCAGCGAAGAGGCGCTGGCTTCCTTGAGCGTTGAGGTCGCCTCGCCTGAGGATCACGCCCGACTGGGCGTGCCGACCGAAGCGCTGGCGCTGGGCCTTCGGGTCGATCTGGATCGAAGCGCCAGTCCGCCCCTGCTTCGGCTTCGGTCAACGCGGCCGGTGAACGACCCGTTTGTTCAGGTGCTGATCAACGCGCGCTGGTCCGGCGGTCGCATGTTGCGGGAATATACCTTGTTCATTGATCCGCCAACGGCGCCTGTGGCCCCGCCGGTGCGCCGGACGGCTGCGCCAACGGCGCCAGCAGCGGCAGCGTCGGAACAAGCCCCGGAGCCGCCACCGCGGCCGGCGCCGGTGGCGCCCGAGACGCGGCAGCCGGAACGGCCGGCGGAAACAGCTCCACCGGATGAGGCGCGCCGAGCGCAGGCACCGCCGCGGGCGGAAACAGTCGGTCCCGTGCGCGGCGGGCAAACCTTGTGGTCGATTGCAGAGGCTTGGCGGCCGGACGGTTCGGTCACCATGAATCAGGTGATGTTGGCCATTCTGGAGCGCAATCCGCAGGCCTTTGCCGGCAATAATGTCAATCGGCTCCAACGCGGTGCCGTGTTGGTCATGCCCGACCTGGCGGCTGTGCAGGCGATTGCGCCCAACGAGGCTGTCAGGCGGGTTCGCGAGCAGAATGCGGCCTGGCGCCTGGAGCGGGATTCGCGGGTCGCGGCGATCCCGCCGGCGCCTGAGACGATCACACTAAGCGTGATAGACGAAGTGCCGGAGGCGGCGGAGCTGGCAGTCGATGAGGCGGCAAGCGCCGAGCCCGAAGTGACGCAAACCGAGCCGGTTCAGCCGGACCTTGATCAGGTGGAAGCCGAAGCCGCTTCCGAACCCGAGCTCGAGCCCTCGATCAGCCCCGCTGCCCGGCTTGAACTGACCGCGGCTGACGATGACCTGCTGATTGATGCGCAGGCGATTGCGGTCGAAACCGGCCGCCTTGAGCAGCGTCTGGATGACTTGCTGCGGCAGGCGCGCTCGGACGGCCTCGATGCCCCGGAAATTGAAGCACGCGCCGATCAGATCCGACAGGCGATCGAATCGGGTGATGCCGGTGGGCTGATGCTGGCCAACGAAGGCCTGGCGTTGCTGGAGCAGCAAATGCGTGATGCGCGCTTGGCCCGTGATCGCCTGGTGGGCGAGGCAACACCGCCGGAGGAAACCGTTGTCGAGCCCGTAGTGCCCGAGCCTGTGCAGCCCACTCCCGAGGCCGATCTCCCCGCATGGCTGCAGCCGGCCTTTGGCGTGGGGCTTGCTCTGCTGGTGCTGCTGCTGGCGGTTGCTGTGGCCTGGATGGTTTTCAAACGTCGTCGGGCGCGTTCGGCACAGGGTTCCGAGCCGAGCGAGGACTTCAGCCCTGTTGCGACCACCGCGCCGATGCCGGAGCCGGAGACGGACCCGACCGACGCCAGGCTGGCTGAGTTGTATCGCTTCGCAGAGAGCGAGGATCATGTGGCGTTCGGTAGCGCGTTCAGCGATTTCCGTGCTCGGCTGGATACCACGGACGATCCGCGCTGGCGCGAAGCGGTCAGGCTGGCCCGCGTGCTGGTTCCTGGACATCCCCTGTTGTTGAATGATTTCGATGGCGATGAGCAATCGAGCACCGAGGCATGGGCGGAAG
>SLJA01000132.1 GCA_007135355.1 Wenzhouxiangella sp. | reverse complement strand
GCGAGATCGGCAGGGCCTCCATGGAGGCTGCCGGCCAGATCAGCCGCCAGCTCGCCGGGCGAGGGAGAACGCCTGCCGCCTCCCTGCTGATCGAGAAACTGCGCCAGGGCGCGCCTGACCAGCTCCGACTGGTTGATGCGGGTTTCCCGTGCCAGATCGGCCAGGCGCTGCTGCAACTCGTCGGGGATCTTGAGCGAGAGGTGATGCACGATAATGACTGGGTGATACGTGATGACGCCCGATGCTACCAGCGCTGCCGGATGCAGTCAAATCGGCATTCTTGCTTGAATCACAGGGAAGTTCGCGGCGGCAGCAACACGCTGGCAAGAATGATACCTGTAGTCAGTGCCACCGCGATCATGCCGGCGGTAACGGCGGTTTCCAGGCCGGTCACCACATCACCGGAAACCAGCGTGGCCAGGCCGCGCAGGCCGATACTGCCGGGCACGAGCAGGATCAGGCCAGGCAAGTGCATGATCGAGCCGGGGCGGCCGCTGAGCGCGGAGAACAGGTTGCCGGCCAGGCCAACCGCAAGTGCGCCAATGAATGCGCCGACTACTGGCGCTTCAATGGTCAGGCCGAGACGCGCGCCGGCATAGGCGACCAGGCAGGCCAGCAGAATCCAGATCCAGTCGCGCGTGTGGGCCTGATTGAGCAGCATCAGACCCAATGCTGCCAGCAGCACACCCACAGCCGGTAGCCAGTCGGGACCAGGCGAGGCGTCGACCAGGGTGACCGGCCCGACCAGCCATTGGCCGGCCAGGCCGCCCAAGATCAGCCCCAGTGCCAGCAGGGCAAAAACCGTCAGTGCAAAAGCCATGCGTGAGGCGCCGGACACCAAGTGTCCGGTGGCCAGCTCACGCGAGGCGGTGGTGAGATCCATGCCGGGAACCAGCGCGATGATGCTGGCGATCACCGCTGGTACCAGGGCGGTGGCGGGGTCGAAGCCGCACCACAGCATGCCGAGAAAAGTGATCACGCTGGCGGCCAGCGGTGAGGCCAGACGCGAGCGTTCCAGATGGCGCTTCAGCCACAGCACCATGAGCCCGGTCAGGCTGCCCAGCACCAGCGCCAGCAGCATCTCGCGCCAGCCACCGCCAATCAGCGGCGCGATGCCTCCGGACAGGGTGATAAAGCCCAGCAGTTGCCGCCAGTAGCCATAGATGGGCGGTGCCTGGTCGATGGCGCGCACGCGCTCGTCGGCTTGTTCCGGCGTGAGCTTGCCGGACGCCAGGCTTTCCATGACCTCGGTCAGGTCGGCCAACTTGGCCAGGTCGGTCGAGCCGGGCTCGGAACGGGCCAGAAAGGTGCGCTGCTTTTCGCCATCGCCCAGCGACACGATCAGTGCCGTGGGCGTGGAGAAGAACTCGGCCGTCAGCCCTAATCGCGAGGCCATGATTTGCATGGCCGCTTCCAGTCGATGGGCAGGTGAACCGACATGCAGCAGCGCCCGGCCCAGATTGAGCACCAGGGCCGCGTAGCGGTTGGACTCGTAGGGTTGGGGCGTGTCGTTGGTGGCGTCATGTTCGCTCATGAGGTGTTCGGCAAACAACCGGGTCAATGCGCGATTGTGCCAGTTGATCGAGGTCAGGACAGCGCATTTGGGGTGCCGTGGATGGTTAACCGATGTGATCAGCGGCTTTTATTGGGGTGCGCTGTGCTAGCCTTTCCGCCCATGAGAACGGCGAACGAATACCTGGCGAAGCTGGTGGCTTTTCCTACCGTCTCGCGTGACTCCAACTTGGCATTGATCGACTGGGCCGAGGAACTGCTGACCGAGTGGGGAGGGCGCTGCCGGCGGACCTGGAACGAGGACCGGCGCAAGGCCAATCTGTGGGCCAGTTTTGGGCCGGAAGCAGCCGGTGGGGTGGTGCTGTCGGGACATACCGATGTCGTGCCGGTCGACGGGCAGGACTGGTCCAGCGATCCGTTTCGGTTGGTGCAGCGCGACGGTCGCCTCTACGGTCGCGGCACGACCGACATGAAGGGTTTTGCGGCGGCGGCTCTAGCGGTGCTGGAGCGAGCCGATTTGGCGGCATTGCGCCAGCCCCTGCACCTGGCCCTGTCCTACGACGAGGAGGTTGGCTGCCTGGGCGTGGATCGGATGATCGACGATGCCCTGGCACGGGGGATTCGACCGGACTACGCCATCATCGGCGAGCCGACCACGATGCAGATCATCAGTGCGCACAAATCGATCAATGTGTTTCGTACCCGCATCACCGGCAAGGCGGCCCATTCCAGCCAGCCGCATCGCGGTGCCGGAGCCATCTTCGCGGCTGGGCGATTGATTGACCATTTGTACCGGATTGGTGAGGAAAAACGCGCCGCGGCCGGTGAAAATGGCTGCGAGCCGCCCTGGACTACCGTGCAGGTCGGGGTGATCAGCGGCGGCAACGCGGTCAATATCCTGCCGGCCGAGTGCGAGTTCCTATGGGAATATCGAGCGCTGCCGGATGAAGCGCCGGACGAGATTTTCGAACGCATGAAAGCTTTCGCGCGGGCCGAGGTGCTGCCGGCGTTGCGTGAGTTTGCGCCCGAGGCTGCCATTTTCTTCGAGCCCCTGGCGCGCGTGCCGCCGCTGAAACCCGACCCGGACGGCCAGGCCGGGCAGTGGGTTGGATCCTTGCCCGGGACTCGTGTCGGCGGCAGCGGTGCTGTTTCCTTCGCTACCGAAGCCGGCAGCTTCCAGCGCGCCGGCATCCACACTGTAGTGTGCGGTCCAGGCTCGATTGATCAGGCTCACCAGCCCGATGAATTCATCGAGTTCAGCGAGCTGACCCGCTGCGAGAGCACGATCGAAGCCATCATCGAGCGATTGTCGTGAAGTCAGGCCAGGCCCTGCGGATGTTTCAGGTCGACGCCTTCGCCGAGCGCGTGTTTGCAGGCAATCCGGCCGCGGTGGTACCGCTGGATCAGTGGCCTGAGGATGCATTGCTGCAGGCGATCGCGGCCGAGAATAATCTGTCGGAAACAGCATTCTTCGTGCCCGAGAAGGAAGCTTATAGCCTGCGCTGGTTCACACCGCGGGCCGAGGTTGATCTGTGCGGCCACGCCACGCTGGCCG
>SLJA01000340.1 GCA_007135355.1 Wenzhouxiangella sp. | reverse complement strand
GGACTGGCCTCCGATGGTAACCTGATCTACATCGGTGGCCTTTACGGTAATGTGGGGCACCAGGTGTACAGCTTCGATCCCGCTACGGGCGACCTGGAGCTGCTGTTCAACGGACCGCAGGACAACACCCTGGGTCTGACTTACGACGGACAGCACTTCTGGACCATCGAACAGACGGGAGCCACCAGTCCGGCACAGGCCTGGGAGATCGACATGGACGGCAACCTGGTGTCGCAAATGGACCTGCCCGGTTCCTATATGTCAGGCATCGCCTGGGATGACGGGAACTTTTACGTAGCCACCTATTTTCCCAACCCTGGCACCATACACCATTTGGACAGTGACGGAACGGAGATCTCCAGCTTTACCCCGCCCAGTGATCAGCCGTGGGACCTGGCCATGCAGGGCGACTCCCTGTGGATCGTCGACTTCTGGAACAATTACATCCACCTGGTGGAACTGGACGGCAGCCTGGTGGAAAGCTTCGAGTACCCGGACCACCGGGCCAGCGGCATTTATCACGACGGCACCTTCCTGTGGTACATCGGCCGCAACAATATGGGGCATTCCACGCTCTACCAGGTGGATCCCTGGGGATCCGGCACACCGGTGATTCAACTGCCTGCCAGCTACCATTTTGGCAACGTGACCCTGGGCGAATCGGCCCAGTGGATGCTGGAGGTCAGCAATCCGGGTACGGGCGACCTGGTAGTCAGTGACATTGTCTTTTCCGATCATGGGGATTCCTTCTCCCTGGACGCCACCTTCCCCATCACCATTGAGCCCTCGGAAAGCGCGGAAATAGCCGTCACCTTTGAGCCACAGGATATCCATCTTTATGAGACCACCATGCTCTTTTCTTCCAACGACCCGGCCACTCCCGAAGCTTCGATGACGGTAACGGGCAACGGACTGGCGGATGGACCCTATCTGCATACAGAGCAAGAATTGATCGACTTTGGCACGGTACGGATGAAGTCAAGTACCCGGGCCCACCTGGAGGTGATGAACATGGGGGATGCCCCGCTCACCTTCGATGACATGGTCTTTTCCGTGGCGGACTACTGGTGGGACTGGACCGTTGCCTTTCCCCTCACACTGGATCCCGTGGAGTCCATTGCCTTGCCCTTCTGGTTCCAGCCCCTCACAGCGGGTACGATCGATGGAGAGCTCATCCTGCATTTCAACAACGAAGAGCAGTCACCCCACAGCATCGACCTGAGCGGCGTGTCGGAGGACCTGGATTACCCCCTGGGTACGGTCTTGTGGGACCTGCATCTGCCGGGCAGCGACCTGGACAACCCCCGGGCCATACTGCCGGTTCCGGATGTGAACGACGACGGGGTGGACGATGTGCTGGTATGCACACGGGGGCTGCGCCTGCTTATGTATAACGGCAACGCGTCGGGGACCCCCGACCTGTTGTGGGAAGCAGAGATAGGAACAGTGGAATATGCCAAGGGTGTGGTGCTCACCGATGACCTGAACCAGGATGGTTTTCCGGACATCATCGTTGGTACGGCCTATGGCGACAGGGCAGTGACTGCCGTATCGTCGCGCACCGGCGAAATCATATGGCGCTTCGAAACCAATATCTACGGTGGCGGAGGCTGGGTCTATATGGTGGACGCCACCCGCGATTTCACCGGTAACGGCACCCGGGATGTGCTGGCTGCCACCGGCGATGACGGCGACGGCACAGGTCCCCGGCGGGTATTCCTGCTGGATGGACTCACCGGTGATGTCATCTGGGACGTACCCATGGGTGGTGCTGCCTATTCGGTGCTGTCCGTCCAGGACTTTACCGGGGATGGCGTTCCCGACGTGGTGGCCGGCGGACAAACCGTTGCACAGGTGGGACGTGTACTGGGAATCAGTGGCGCCAATGGTGCCATCCTGTGGGATCTGCCTACCTCCGGCACCTCTGTATGGGCCCTGGAGCAAATCAGCGACATCACCGGCAACGGCATTCCCGATGTGATCGTGGGCAGCTTCAACGGCCATTACTACCTGGTGGATGTGACCAACGGCGACATTGTCTACTCCGGCTTCCTGGGTAACTCACTGATCATTGATTTTTGGCTGGCAGGCGACCTGAATGAGGATGGCTATATGGATATCCTTCCCTCTTACTCTACGGTCAATATGGCGAGGGCCATCAGCGGCAAGGACGGACAACTCATCTGGTCCACCCCCATTGCAGACCAGGGATGGGCCGTCACCTCCATGCGGGACATCACCGGAGATGGCATCAACGATGTGGCCGTGGGCACCCTGTTCCAGAACAACTACCTGTATTTCCTGGCTGGCGCCGATGGCCAGGTGCTCGACTCCCTGCCCATGCCGGCCCCGGTGGACATCATCCGGGCCATTCCTGATGTGACGGGCGACAACTCCATGGAGGTGGTGGTGGGCGCGCGCAATACCTATGTGGCCGCCTTTTCCGGCGGTACCAAGGTGGCCAGCGACTATTATTACGTGAATTTCGTTGTGAGCGACGACCAGGAGCCGGCCAACCCGGTGGAGGGCGCAACCATCGTCATCACAAACACGGGATACTCCCTGACCACCGATGAGGAGGGAATGGCCAGCGTGGAGCTGGTGGAAGGCGGCTATTCATACACGGTAAGCCGCGAGGGTTTCTTCCCCCATGAAGGAAGCTTTATCCTGGAGGGGGAGGATAAAACGGTGGAGGTCACACTGACCACCGATGATACCGGACTGGAGGAGCTGTTGGATGGCAGGGTGGTAAGGGCCTATAACTACCCCAACCCCTTTTCTGACCATACCCACATTGTCTTTACCCTGAATATGCCTGCCAAAGCCTCCATATATGTTCACGATATGCAGGGTCGCCATTTCAGGATCTCCGGCGAGCAAATGTATCCTGCGGGAGAAAACGCTGTCCGCTGGGACGGAAGGGGACCCGATGGCCAGGTCCTGGTAGATGGTATCTATATTTTTGAAGTGCGCACAGGGGATCATATTTATCGCGACCGCATGTTTATTCTCCGCTAAAACACGGGCCCCCTGGCGGCAGACCGCAAATTATCCGTATTTTTGCCTC
>SLJA01000098.1 GCA_007135355.1 Wenzhouxiangella sp. | reverse complement strand
GCGGCGGGCTTGAAACACCGAGCGCGAGGCCAGACCGGCAGCGGTCAGGGGTACAACTGCAGCGACGCTGAATGTGCCCATGATGAGGGCTGATGCGCCCAGGCTGCCACCGCCGGCTGCCTGGGCGATGGCCGCCCCGAGCGTCGGTCCAACACAAGGACTCCAGGCGACTCCCATCAGTAGGCCGATCAGGAACTGGGCTGCCGGGTGGTCGGACTGAACCCGGCTCATGGCGCCATGACCAGCGCTGCCCAAGCGGCCGGTCAGGCGACTGAATCCGGATTGCAGACGCTGACTGATCAGCAGACATCCCACAACGGCCATCAGTACACCTGCCGTCAATCTGAGGCTGCGTTCGTCTAGGCCGATCGCATGCCCGCCAGCGGCAAGTGCCACGCCGACCGTGGTGAAGGCCAGCGCCAGTCCGCCGGCTAGTGCCAGCAAACCAAACCGCGACCGTCCCGCCGCCGCTGCCGCAATCATCGGCAGCAGCGGCAGCACGCAGGGCGACAGCGTCGTCACCAGCCCGGCCAGGAAGGCAAGGCCCAGTGATACCGTTTGAAACTCTCCGAACATGCCCGTCTGAACTTAGTTGATGGCCTGGCGCAGGAACTCCCGCAGCCGCTCTGGATTGGTTTCGGCCACTGACAGATCAATCTTCTGCCCGCCGGCAAACAGAACCAGTGTGCTCTGGCGCGGGGCACCCAGCTTTAGGGCATCCTCGCGCTGAGCGTCCCAGTCCAGTTTCAGTCCGCTTAAGTCCTTGAACTCGGCATCGGACAGCAACGCCTCAAGAATCGGAGACTGGCGCCGGCAGGTCGAGCACCAGTCGGCGTAGACCTCCACAAGAATCGGTTTTTCCACGGCATTCAGCTCGGCTAGACGCTGGTCTGAAAATGACTCGAAGCCGTCGGCATGGGCGAGCACGCTTATTACAAACAGCAGCAGGGCACTGGCGAATTTCAGGCAATACTTTCCATGGGTCATGAATGAACTCCTGTTCCGTCATTGAGGGATTTGCCCGGCCCCGGGCAAGGCGATGGGTCAAGCGGCGAATCAGCTCATGCCAACTCGCCGCTGCTGGCGGTGGCCAGCAGGATGCCCCGAGTGTGGCATAGGCAGACCTTGACGCCGGCGCTGAAAATCACGTTTCCAGGTTCGCCACGATCCATATCGGCCGCACCACGATGGCGGCGTTCGTCGAAACGGGCCTGGTAAACCGTTATCGGGCCTTGCTCGGTCTGATAGGTCAACATCGCAGCCGGCACCAAGGCCACCGAGCAGAACCGTCCACCGGCAAGCTGGCCGGGGACGTTTTCGACCTCGGCGGCATCCAGCAGCCCAAAGCCCAGTCCGGCAAAGGCCCCACGCAGTTCCTCCAGATCGCTGGTCTGGATATCCAGCGGTGCGCTGCGCAGGTGGTTGAAGGCGATCTCATCGGCCATGGCATACGCCTGGCTACCGCGGCTCATCAGGCCGATACCCAGAAAGCCGCCCAGCGAAACTGCGCCCAGTCCGGCCGCAATGCTCAGCCAACGCCGTCGGCTGGGCAAGGCCGGCCGGTCAAGGCTGAGTTCGCGCAACTGCTCGAGCTCACTCGGGCTCAGGCTGTTTTCCTTCGACAGCTCGGAAACAGCCTGTCGCAGTGCAGTGGATTGACGATGTCTGTTCATCGATTCACTCCTGAAACATTCAAGGTCTGATGTTCATCAAGCCGTTTGCGCAGCCGATGCAGGCGCGCTAGTAGGGTGCCGCGCGGCGTTTCGGTACTGGCGCTGATTTCCTCAAGGCTGTGGCCCTCCACAGCCCACAGGTGCAGCAGTTCGCGCTCGATGGGCGTCAATTTGCTCCAGGCCTGGCGCAGAGCGTCACGCTCAATCATCATGTCTTCGAGGGGCTTGAGATCCGTGGCAATCACGCCCTTGATCTCGTCAAAGGAAGTCTGGTCCCTGCCGCCGCGCTTGCGATATTCGCTGTAAAAGCAATGACGAACACTGGTCATCAGGTAGGCCAGCGGATTGTCGATCTTGCGCTCCGGATTCCCCAGCCCTTTGACCAGCGCGGTCTGAACCAAATCCAGAGCCAAGTCGCGGTCGGCGCCCAGCGCGCAGGCATAGCGAAACGCGCGCTGGTAGTCCTCATTGCTCAAAGTGTCAAAAGCACCCATTCAATCGCTCCCGGCGACAGCACTTGCTTATGAACACCAAGACGCCTGTGGCATAGTTTTGATTGCATCGACCAATCAGGAATGCAAATGGCTTACCTGCAACCCCTTCCGACCGAGGTCACGCCCGAACTCAGCGATATCTTCGCGCAGTTCGAGGCCATACTCGGATTTGTACCCAACTCCCTGCTGACCATGCAGCGCCGCCCGGCCATTGTTCGCGCCTTTGGCCAGCTGACCGCTGCGGTGATGGACCCGAAAGGCATGGTTGATCCGGGCTTCAAGCGCCTACTGGCCCACTTCGCCAGTCGCGCGGCGGGCTGTCAGTATTGCGCGGCACATTCTTTGCTGGCGGCGGGCATCAGCGGGGTTGAGGATGAGCGTCTGGAAGCGATATGGGACTATCAGACCAGCCCGCTGTTTTCGGAGCCCGAGCGCGCCGCCTTCGATTTCGCCCTTGCTGCCGGTAGCGTGCCCAACGCGGTTGACGATGAACTGATGGATCGACTGAAGGCCGGCTGGAGTGAGGAACAGATCGTCGAGCTTCTTGCCGCTGTTTGTCTCTACGGCTTCCTCAACCGTTGGAATGACGCCATGGCGACTGACCTCGAGGAAGCGCCCAAGGAGCTGGGCGATCGCCTGCTGGCACGCGGTGGCTGGACCGGTGGAAAGCATGTCAAGTCCAACGGCGATACTTGAGGTTCCCAAGTCATCCGCAATCAGTCCGACAGGGTCGCTCAAGCCTGATTATTGCGGCTGTAGGCTGCCGGAGAGGACTGAAAGCGCTCCCTGAAGCGGCGCGAGAAGTGCGAGACGCTGGCAAAGCCAACCGCATCGGCCACCTCGGCGACGTTGCCGGCGCGCTCGCGCAGCAGGCGGGCTGCGGTTTGCAAGCGTTTCTCGCGCAGGTACTC
>SLJA01000323.1 GCA_007135355.1 Wenzhouxiangella sp. | reverse complement strand
GTTTCGCTGGTGTCCGGCGGCGAGCACGGCCTATTCGAAGACATTCGCAGGCTGGTCAAGGTGCAAATCCCGACCGAAGTGGTGGACGGTTACGATCCAATCGAGCAGCCTTCGCGCAAGGCCGCGCCAAGCAGCAAAGCCCAACGAAGCGGTCGGCAGCGAGCGTCCGCATCCCAGCCCGTCGGCGCCAAACCAGGCCGCCGGCGTGGGGGACGCGGGCGTGGCCGCTCAGGCGGCGCTCGCGCTGCCTGAGCGGGTCGATTGACTGCTACCGGGAAGCGATGATCGATTTTTTTCCCGGCCAGTCTGGGCAGGCGTATGATGAAACCCGAAGGGGTGTTTTTGTATTAAGGGAGGTACGTCATGCGCCGCTTTCTGCTCTCTCTGTTCGTGTTGTCCCTGGCTTGCACACCAGTGCTGGCCGATGAAATCGAAGATGCCCTGCGCGCGGCGCTGGCCGCCTATGAGGCTGGCGACATCGCCGGCGCGCAAGAGGATGCGGCCTATGCCGCGCAGCTGCTGGCGCAGAAAAAAGCTGCCGGTCTGGAGCAGTTCTTGCCTGAAGCGCTTCCGGGCTGGACCCGCAGCATGGGTGAAACGCAGGCCCACGCCGCAATGATGTTCGGTGGCGGCATGACGACCCAGGCCAGCTATCGCGATGAGGAAGGCAAGAATGTCGAAATCCAGCTGCTGGCGGATAGTCCGCTGGCATCCATGTTTGCCAATCCCGCGATGATGTCGATGTTCGGCCAGGTGCGCCGAATCAATCGCGTCAACTTCGCCATCAGTCCCGAAGGAGAAATCCAGGGTATGGTCGGCAGCGTCCTGGTGCAGGTCTCGGGGTCGGCGTCCGAGGAAGACAAGATCGCCCATATCGAACAAATGGATCTGCGCGGCCTGGCTGCCTTCTAGGCCCAAGGCACCCGCTTAACGCCCGGCGGATCAGGCACAGGTGCGCTATCGCAAAGCTGCGCTCCGGCGGAATTGCTCCGGGGTACCGAGATCTATTCGGATGATTCCTTCGTGTGCTGGGCGGCCGTGCGTGACCCACCATTCAATCAAAGCGCAGCAGGGCGAAGCCCAAGAAAGCGAGACCCAGGCCGACCAGTGCCAGCATAACTAAGGCCATCGGCATGGGCTGGAGCCTGGTGACCATCAAGCGATCACGCCGGGTGGTTATGGCAAGCTAGCGGGCGGACTTCACCAGCAAACGCTAGTCTCAGGCCTGACCACCGCTGAAACTCGCCCGCCCGACAATCAGCGGGTCCGTCGGACCCACGTTGTCGATGTTCTTGCCGCTGTAGTTCATGCTGTTGAGGACATAGCGCATGGCATTCAGGCGAGCCCGCTTCTTGCAGTCGGACTTGACCACAATCCACGGGCACTCGGAATGGTCGGTATGGAAGAACATCGACTCCTTGGCTTGGGTGTACTCCTCCCACTTATCCAGCGAGGCCAGGTCGATGGGGCTGAGCTTCCACTGTTTGAGCGGATGAATCTTGCGCTCGCGGAAGCGGCGCCGCTGCTCTTCGCGGCTGACCGAGAACCAGAACTTGATCAGGTGAATGCCGGAGGCCACCAAATGGCGCTCCATCTCCGGCGCCTGGCGCATGAACATCTGGTATTCCTCTTCATTGCAGAAACCCATCACCCGCTCCACCCCGGCGCGGTTGTACCAGGAACGGTCGAACAAAACGATTTCGCCGGATGTTGGCATATGCTGCAGGTAGCGCTGGAAGTACCACTGCCCGCGTTCCAGGTCGGTGGGCTTCTCCAGCGCCACCACGCGCGCGCCGCGCGGGTTGAGATGCTCCATGAAACGCTTGATGGTGCCACCCTTGCCGGCCGCGTCGCGGCCCTCGAACAGGATGACCACGCGCTGGCCGGTTTCCCTGACCCAGGCCTGCAGCTTGAGCAGTTCCACCTGCAGCTTGTACTTGCGCCGCTCGTAGGTCTTGCGCGACAGACGGTTCTTGTAGGGATACACGGCGGTACGCCAGTTTTTGACCAGCGCTTCGTCGCGACTGACGGGCAGACGCTCGACATGCGGCCAGCGCAGCAGAGCGCGGCGCAGTGCCGCGGCATCGTCCGGCGAGGCGCCCTCCAGGATGGCTTCGACGACCTTCAGCGCCTCTTCGTATCCGGCCGGCTGTGGGTCAGAGCGCTGCAGGATATCGGTCACCGCCGCTTGCTTGGCGTCCTTGGCCTCGTTGGTCTGCTGCAGCGTGGTGTAACGTTCTACAGACTGGCTGGTTTGATCAGCCCCGGCATCGGCTGGCGCGCTCTGGGCTTGACTCTCCTTGTTCATGTCGGCTCCTCCGTCTGACCGGGTAGCCACCAGGCTGCCCGTGCTTTTTCGCGGGGTTATGGTGGAGCCGAGGAGGATCGAACTCCCGACCTCTGCATTGCGAACGCAGCGCTCTCCCAGCTGAGCTACGGCCCCAGGCGATCTACAAACTTCAAGTTTACCGCTGATTGCTCTTCAGTCGGAAAAAACTCAGGACAGCCGACCGCTCCGATAAAAACCCTGCAAACGGTCCAGCCAGGGCTGGAGGTCAAACCCCTTTTCATCCAGCCAGGCTCGGTCGTAAAAGGTATTGAGATAACGATCGCCGGTATCACATAGCATACTGACCACACTGCCCTGCCGACCCTCGGCCACCATCTGCTCGATCAACTGGAAGCAGGCATACAGATTGGTGCCGGTGGAGCCACCGGCCTTGCGGCCGAGGATGGTTTCGAGAAAGTGAATGGTGGCGATGCTCGCCGCATCGGGCACCTGGATCATGTGATCGATGACCTCGGGCACGAAGGAGGGCTCAACGCGGGGTCGACCGATGCCTTCGATAACGGACATGGTGTCGCTGGTCAGGCTGCGGTCGCGCGTTTGCCAATAGTCGTAGAACACCGAGTTTTCCGGATCGGCCACGCACAGCCGCGTCGCATGGCAGCGGAAGCGGATGTAGCGCCCGATGGTGGCCGGCGTACCGCCGGTGCCGGCGCTGACCACGATCCAGTCGGGGCAGGGAAAACGCTCGCGCTGCATCTGCTCGAACATGGACTGGGCGATGTTGTTGTTGCCGCGCCAGTCGGTGACCCGTTCGGCGT
>SLJA01000269.1 GCA_007135355.1 Wenzhouxiangella sp. | reverse complement strand
CTTGCAGCGCTGCCAGGTGACGGCGGAATTCTTCCTGGGCATGACAACGCTCGGTCACCGGATCGGGCGGCTCACCCAGCGCTTCGACCGCCACGGTAACTTGCCCGATGCGGGCATACAGCGACTGCAAATGATTGACGATCCGGCCCATCTGTTGCAGAGCGCGATCGGTGTAGGCCTCATGTTCAAAGTAGGCCGCCATTTCGGCTTCAAAGCGTGTTTCCTCGAATGCCGCCAGCGCCGTGTCCATGGCCTGGACCAGTGCGATCCATTCAGCCAGCAGCGGATTGAGACGGTCCAGCCACTGGACCACGCGAGCAGACGGAAAGGCCTCCAGCTGCATCCAGGCGGCGTCGAATGCTTCTGATTCGGCCTGGCCCTGCGGTGCGAGAAACTGGCGCATCAGCTCGCGGGTGTAAACAACCGACTGCGCATACTGGTTCTGGCTCATGGTGGATACCCGCTGCGCCAGTGGCGTGGTCAGCCAGTCAGTGTCCGGAGCGGTATCGGCAGCGAGCGGTGGCAGTACGAGGTCTTCGTCATCGATATTCGACAGGTCAAGATCGGCACATAGCTCGTCGTCCAGATCCGGATGCGGCGTGGCCAGGCTGACCTGTTGCGGAGGCTGGATAAACTGGGGAGTCGGCAGCTCGAACTGCAGCGGCTCTTCGAGATCTGGATCATCGAAAGGCAGCGCATCAGGCGAGTCCAGCTGCATCAAAGCCAGCAGTTCGGCCAGTAGCTCAAGGTCCTGCCGCTCGAAGCTGCGGTGCCCTCGGTCCACATCGTCCAGCCATCGCTGAATCTGCGACCGGTCTGCGGCCAGCAAGTCCAAATCCTGGCCTCTTAGCCGCAGCGCTAGCTGCTGATGTCGATTCTCTAGTAGGCCCCAGGCACCGAGCGCACGCACGGTCAGACGACCCTGCTCCTCCAGTTTCTGCAGTTGCACCATGGCTTCGGTTTCCGGCTCTGGCGTTGCTGACAGTGGCGGGCTGGATGTCCAGGATGCTCCCCACAACAGGACGAGGCCGGCAAGGCAAAGATTCTGGCAATAGGAAATGTTCATGGAACTACCCTCCGACCGATCCGCCCTTACAGCGGGTCGATGTACTGAAAATCGGCTTTCACGAATCGTCCTCGGCTGCACGCAACAGTTCGATCATCCGGGCATGAAGCGGTGCCAGTTGATCCCAGTCCGGCAAGCCGTCGCCTTCATTCCGGATCACCAGATGCGTCACCAGGTCAATGCTTCGATCGCCGCTGATCTCTTGAAACCGATCGCGACCGACCGCCCAAGTCTCGTGAATGGAATAGTCGCGACGCCACAGCCCGGTCTGACTGCGTTGGTAGAGATCGAATATGCCTGCCGCGCCCAACTCAAGGCTGCCGAGGGCATTCATCTCGGCTAGCGCCGCGGAGTGAATTTCGCCGGACTCGGGCATGACGCGGGCCAATCTGACAACGAGGCGGTCAGGCCCGTTGATGAACTGCATACCCCGCTCATCCACCCGACCATCCATTTGTTCGGGCAGGGCGATGCTCAGCCCCAGTGCTGCTACTCGCTTGAACCCTTCTTCGCCAACGGCGGCGACCGCGTCGGCCGCGCCCAGGCTGGCGATCATGGAAACAGCCAGTTCGGGCGGACAGGGTTGCAGGTCAGGCCCGACCTCCAGCGTGATTGCATCCAGCATGCGGGCTACCTCCGGATCGTCCTCTGGCTGCATGAAGTCGCTACCGCTGATGACCTCAATCGTGAAGGGATCACCATTCGGCAAACACAGATCCACCAGCGCTAGTGAGCGCGTGCCGCGCATGAAGGTATGGGAGATAGTTGGCGACGATGTATCCCTGGTCTGTCCGCGCACGAAAGTCGCATCCTGCCCCAGGATTGCGCCGCGCCAGGTCTCCAGGCGAGCTCGATCAGCAAACGATCGGCGGTTTGACAGGTATCGGGCAGCGTTCAGCGTAACGATTCTGATCGAACGTCCGCCGTCGGCCTCGGTCGATATGCTGAAGATGCCCGCCACCCTTTCGTCTGACTCCCATCCTGGCGGCAGAACGGCAGCGACATGTACCCCCGGGGTCAGCATCAACATGTGTGCTTCCTCCTCATCAGACGCCGCCGCTGCCAACTCCGGCGCCAACGCCGCGGCCTCGATCGCGGGCAGATCATCCGAGCCGGTATCAACCGAGCCAAAGCCTGACAACAGTCGGGCGAGTGCTTCAAGCTCGTCCGCGTAGGGAGCCAGATGCGGCGTTTCTGCGGTGCTATCGGCCAGTGCGGACACCGCAGCCTGGTCGGCAGCCATCAGGTCGATATCGTACCGACGCAGCGATAGTGCCAGCTGGTTGAATCGTTCAGGGAGCAGGCCCCAGCCGCGCAGTGCCCGGACGCTCAGTCGGCCTTCGCTCGCTAGCGCCGCCAGCTCGGCGGGCAGTTCGATCTGTTCGGCGTCCTGTTCCAGCTCTTGCGGCTTGCCGGTTTCGTGGCGCACCGTTTCGGTTTCCACTGCCGCGGCCCCGGCATCGAGCGCTTCACGAGCCTGGGTCCGAACCTCGTCGTCCCGAGGGAGCGCCGAATTGAGATTGGCCCGAGCATGACTTGCTACCAGGTAAAGCTTATTGTCGTACACCCAGGCCGCTGTAGAGAGATCGCTGTCATAGGCATGAGCAGCACCGGCAAGTAGCCACAAGGCGATCCATCCCATACCGAATGAACTCCAGCATGGGAGGCGAGATGATGCTGCAGGCTGGCTGAACTTAACATCTGAAATGGTAAAGCCGCGATGTAGTGAAATTCTCATGTTATTTCTCCAACAAGTAAGCCACTCGGTACTCAGTCAGTTTCCACTGGCCGCTACTGCGATTCGTGGATAATCCTCGCCGGCCTGCTTGAACAGCCGGTTACCTATCTTCAGTGTGGCGTACAAACGACCATAGGTCGCGTCGTCAAGGTGCAGTTTCCCCTTCTTTCCCTGGTCCGTCCGATACTTGATGACGACATGATCACGGGCAGCTTGTGGCCGTTCCATGTTATCGCGATGCCCGCAGGAAGCGCAGTACCTCAGCGTGGCGCGCAGTTGCCGCCAGATCCTGCGGGGTACGGTCAAT
>SLJA01000253.1 GCA_007135355.1 Wenzhouxiangella sp. | reverse complement strand
GATGAACGCAGATGGTTGGATGACCAAGACTGACATCACCGCCCGGTCCTGATTGTCGACACCGCGCAATTCCGTATCTGATCTTTATCAGCGTTTATCTGCGTTCATCTGCGGTTCCTCCTCTTTTTATGCTGCAGTCGCACACTAACGGACTAGCCACCATGCCCGACAGAGAAAAATTCAAGGAACAGGCTCTCGACTATCACCGCTACCCGGTGCCGGGGAAGATTCAGGTCACGCCGACCAAGGCGCTGACGACGGCGCGGGACCTCGCACTGGCCTACTCGCCCGGCGTGGCGGCGGCTTCGGAAGCGATTCATGTCAATCCGGATGCAGTGCGTGAGTTCACCGCCAAGGGCAACCTGGTGGCGGTGATTTCCAACGGTACGGCGGTGCTGGGCCTGGGCAATATCGGCCCGCTGGCGGCCAAGCCGGTAATGGAAGGCAAGGGCGTGCTGTTCAAGAAGTTTGCCGGCATCGACGTGTTCGATATCGAGATCAACGAGCCCGATCCGGACAAGCTGATCGACATCATTGCCAGTCTGGAGCCGACTTTCGGCGGGGTCAATCTGGAGGACATCAAGGCGCCGGAGTGCTTCCACGTCGAGGAACGCTTGAAAGAGCGAATGAATATCCCGGTCTTCCACGACGATCAGCACGGCACCGCCATCATCACCGCGGCGGCCATGCTCAACGGATTGGAACTGGCCGGCAAACGCATCGAGGACATCCGCCTGGTTGCTTCCGGCGCCGGTGCGGCCGGCATGGCCTGTCTGGATCTGCTGGTGACCATGGGCTTGAAGCGCGAGAACGTCATGGTGTGTGATCGCGAAGGCGTGGTCTACCGCGGTCGCGGCGCCGATATGGAGCCGCGCAAGGCCCAGTATGCGGTCGACACCGATGCGCGGACCTTGAATGACGCCATTGACGGTGCCGACGTCTTTCTCGGCGTGTCCGCGCCCGGCGTGTTGACGGTTGACATGGTCCAGCGCATGGCCGATCGGCCCATCATCCTGGCCCTGGCCAATCCGGTGCCGGAGATCATGCCCGACCTGGCCCGCGAGGCGCGGCCCGATGCGCTCATCGCCACCGGTCGCTCGGACTTCCCCAACCAGGTCAACAATGTCCTGTGCTTTCCCTACATCTTCCGCGGGGCGCTGGACGTCGGGGCCACGGCGATCAACGACGAGATGAAGATGGCTTGCGTGCGGGCGATTGCCGAGCTGGCCAAGATGGAGGCCTCGGACGTCTCGGCCGCAGCCTATGGTGGCGAGGCGCCGCGCTTCGGGCCGGATTATCTCATCCCGCAGCCGTTCGACCCGCGCCTGTTGGTGCACCTGGCCCCGGCCGTGGCCAAGGCGGCCATGGACTCTGGCGTGGCCACGCGCAGCATCGATCTGGACGAGTACCGCGAGAAGCTGAGTCAGTATGTGTTCCGCACCGGTTTGCTGATGAAGCCGGTGTTTGACGCCGCCCGCCGTGATCCGCAAAGGGTGGTGTATGCCGAGGGTGAAGAAGAGACCGTCCTGCGCGCGGTCCAGTCCGTCGTCGATGAGGGCCTGGCGACGCCCATCCTGATTGGTCGACCCGCAGTGGTCGACATGCGCATTGAGCGTGCGGGTTTGCGCGTGCGGCCGGGTGTGGATTTCGAGCTGGTCAACCCCGAGTCCGACCCGCGCTTCAAGGAGTACTGGCAGACCTTTCATGCCATTACCGAGCGTCGCGGTGTGACCCCGGATTCGGCCAAGGCCATCGTGCGTACCCGCAACACCGTGATTGCGGCACTGATGGTGTACCGCAACGAGGCCGACGCGATGATCTGTGGCGTGGTCGGTCGCTACCAGAAAAAGCTGCGCTATGTCACCGAGGTATTGGGCATGGCGCCGGGCTGCAACACCTTGGGCGCACTTTCGGTGGTGACCAACGACAGCGGTGCCTGGTTTGTCTGCGATACCCATGTCAACCCCGATCCCACCATCGAGCAGTTGACGGAACTGACCTTGATGGCCGCCGAGCGGGTGCGCATGTTCGGGATCACGCCCAAGGTGGCGCTGATGTCGCATTCGACCTTTGGCTCGCATGCCGACTCGCAAGCATCCAAGATGCGCCGGGTACTGGAGCGCGTGCGCGAATTGGCGCCGGAGCTGGAGGTCGAGGGCGAAATGGCGGCCGATGTAGCCATGATCCCGGAAGTCCGCGAACGGGTTTTCCCCAATTCGCGCCTGAAGGGCCTGCCCAACCTGCTGATCATGCCCGACCAGGACGCCGCGCACATCGCTTTCCATCTGGCCCGCATGATGGGTCGCGCGGTCAGCATCGAACCCATTCTCATGGGCGTCGGGCGCCCGGCCCATGTGCTGACCCCCTCGGCCAGCGTGCGCCGGGTGGTCAACATGACGGCGATAGCCGTGGTCGAGGCCCAGCAGTATCGCGCCCGTCAGGCCGCGGATCCGGCCTGAATGACTGTCCTCAGAGCAGGGAGCAAAAAACGACATGAGTGATTCGGATTACACCCCGCCCAGGATTTGGACCCAGGAAGGTGAGAACGGCGGCAAGTTCGCCAAAATCAACCGGCCCGTCGCCGGTGCCACGCACGACAAGGAGCTGCCGGTTGGCAAGCATCCGCACCAGCTCTACTCGTTGGCCACGCCCAACGGGGTCAAGGTCACGGTGCTGTTTGAGGAGCTGCTGGCCAAGGGCTATTCGGACGCCGAATACGACGCCTGGCTGATTCGCATCGGCGAGGGCGACCAGTTCGGCTCCGGCTTTGTCGCAATCAACCCCAACTCCAAGATTCCCGCCCTGCTCGACCGCAGCGTCGAGCCGGCCCAGCGCGTGTTCGAGTCCGGCGCCATCCTGTTGTATCTGGCCGAAAAGTTCGGTGCCTTTCTGCCCAAGGAGCGGGCCGCGCGCACCGAGTGCCTGAACTGGCTGTTCTGGCAGATGGGTGCCGCCCCCTACCTTGGCGGCGGTTTCGGCCACTTCTATGCCTATGCCCCGGTCAAGATCAAGTACTGCATCGACCGTTTTGCCATGGAAGCCAAGCGCCAGCTCGATGTGCTGGATCGCGAGTTGGCCGACAAGCGCTTTATTGCCGGCGACGATTACAGCAT
>SLJA01000045.1 GCA_007135355.1 Wenzhouxiangella sp. | reverse complement strand
TTGCCCGAGCCCATGGCGCGGATGTCGACGCCGCGAAACGCACCGAGCAGCAGGCTGCCTGAAATCGACCCCAGCAGGTAGCCGCCCAGGATCGCGATGGCCAGCGCCAGCCCGATCATCCGGAGCGTTCTTCAGGCGGTGTCCACGGATGAATGCCGCACATTAACGCGCCCGGCCCGGCATGGCAGCCAATGGCTGGGCTGGCGTCCTCGATCCAGCAGGCGTCGACCCGCGGATGGGCGGCCAGGAGCATGTCGCGCATGCGGCGTGCATCGTCCAAGGCGTTGGTATGGCTGATGATGATGCGGTAAACCTGCTCGGTCTGCATGCGCCGAAGGATAAAACGACTAAAGCGCGGCAGTGCATTGCCGCGCCCCGGCAAGACCCCCTTAGGCCCCAGTGTGCCCTTGGCCGTGTTGGCCAGCACCAGGTTCAGTCGCAGTCGCTTCGACACCCATTCCATCCAGGGCTTGATGCGCCCGCCGCGCACGCCCCAGGACAGGTCGCGCACCAGCACAAAGGTTTGGAACTGCGAGCGGATTTCGGCCAGTCGGCTGACGATGGCCGTGCGCTCCCAGCCGCGGGCCGCGGCCTCCGCGGCCCAGAGCACCATCAGACCCTGACCGGTCGCGCCATTCAGCGAATCAAACACGCTGATGCGCTTGGCTTCGCCGCGCGCGGCCGCGGCCTGGGCGGCCTGGAATGTACCGCTGACCTGGCTGGAAATCTGTAGTGCAACCACGTCCAGCCCGTGCGAAGTCAACAAGTCAAACTGGCGGCGGAAGTCGCCGGGGGGCGGCTGGGAGGTTTTGGGCGCCGTCTCGCTATTGCTCAGGCGCTGGTAGAACTCCGAAGGCGTGATGCTGAGTTTGTCGAGAAATTCTTCCTCGCCAAAATTCAGCCGAACCGGCACCACGTTGATGCCCAGTCGGTCCATTTCCTCGCCGGGAATGTCGGCGGCCGAATCGGTGACGATGGCCACTTGCCCGCGCTGGTTCATCAGGCCATGCTGCCGACTCATGTCCTCGGCCTTCTGCTGACCGATTTCGCCGTGTTCGGCGCAGATCTTGAACACTTCGCCGGGCGTATCGGTGTGAATATGCACGCGCGCCCGGCGAGCGCCGCCGGCGACGACCAGCGAACTGGCGTCCAGGTCTTCGAGTTTGCGTCGCAGACTGCCTACATCGAGTTGATCGCCGCGCACCAGGCATTCTGTGCAGTAACGATGTTGTTCCGGCCCGGCGGCGTGGGCGCCCGCGTGTCCTTGGTTGCTGGTTGCCGCCGCTTCGTCGTGGTCGGGTATCTTGCCGCTGCGCATGTAGCGCCAGATGCCTTCTAGCAGATCGACAAAGCCCTGGCCGCCGGCGTCGACGACGCCGGCTTCGCGCAGCACGGCCAGCTTTTCCGGCGTGGTGGCCAGCGAATGGCGAGCCCGCTTGAGGCCCTGGCGAAACAGCGCTCGGATGTCGTCCATGCCGTCCTGGGTCGTCCGGGCCAGTTCGTCGGCGAAGTCCTCCAGCACGGTCGGCAGGGTGCCGGGCACCGGGTTGGACATGGCACCCCAGGCTGACTTGGCCGCACGCTGCGATACCAGCGCCAGGCGCGGGGCGTCCAGCACCTGGAATTCGCGGCTGGACTCGCTCAAGCCCTGGAAGTACTGGGCCATGATGGCGCCGGAGTTACCGCGCGCGCCGTCCAGTGCGGCCTCGGCAATTTCTTCCAGCAGTTCGGGCAAGCTGCGGCTGGCCGGCCGCTCGATGGCCTCGCGCACGCTGGCCAGGGTAAAGGCCAGATTGGTGCCGGTATCGCCGTCGGGCACGGGAAAAACGTTGATTTTATTGATGTAGTCGCGGCGCTTGAGCACGTTGGCGATGCCGGCCAGCAATGCTTGCTGCAGCCGTGGCGCATCGATATGCGTGATCGCCAGGGCTGCACTAGCCATCGAGTAGATCTCGCACCTGCGAGGCGGTGAAGGGCCAGGACAATTTTTCTCCGGTTGCCTCGCGCATCAGGACGGGGATCTGGTCGCCATAGCGATCCAGCAGTTCCAGGTCATCATCGATGAATACTTTGGTAAAGGCGCTGCTGAAGCCCGCTTCGGCCAGCAGGTGCTCGGCCTTGGTGCAGAGTTCGCAGTCGTTGCGCGTGTACAAAATCAGACTCATGGCGGGTCGGTCTGGATTTGGGGATTGCCAAGTATTCCAGCGTCGCCGTCGGGTGTCCAGTGCCCGCTGCGGTTCCATGCATTGGAATACTCGCTGTTTGACCGTCACACAAACCCGATGCGCGCGGCAGCGTCCGGGCGGTCTGCTTTCGGTAAACTTGGTCGATATGGCTGTCAGCATCTTCGATCTGTTCAAAATCGGCATTGGCCCGTCGAGTTCCCACACCGTCGGCCCCATGCGCGCGGCCGGCATTTTTGTCCGTCGATTGCAGCAGCAGGGCGTGTTCGAGCAGGTGGCGCGACTGCGGGTCGAATTGTTCGGTTCTCTTGGCCATACCGGCCGTGGCCATGGCACCGACCGCGCCGTGCTGATGGGGTTGGAGGGCGAAGTGCCCGATCAGGTCGATCCGGACGCCATTGGCCCGCGGGTCGCCGAGATTTCTGACAGTGGCCGCATCCGGCTGGACGGGCGCCACGAGGCGGCCATCAACCTGCGCGAGGACCTGGTGTTTAACAAGCGCCAGACGCTGCCTCACCATCCCAACGGCATGCGCTTCATGGCGCTGGACAGCTCGGGCCAGACACTACTCAGCCGCGAGTATTACTCGGTCGGCGGCGGCTTCGTGGTTAATGCCGATGAGGCGGCGTCGGACCGCATCGTGGCCGACACCACCCGGCTGCGCTATTGCTACAAAAGTGGCGACGAGCTGCTGGCGATCTGCGACGAAGAGGGCTTGCGCATCAGTGATGTCATGCTGGCCAATGAGCAAGCCTGGCGCTCGGCCGCGGAAGTGCGGGCTGGACTGCTGAGCTTGTGGCGGGCCATGCAGGAGTGCGTCAATCGGGGCCTGGAACAGACCGGCTATTTGCCCGGCGGGCTCAAGGTGGCCCGGCGCGCACCGACCCTGTACCGCAAGCTCAAGCACCGCGAGCGCCAGGACAACCTCGA
>SLJA01000294.1 GCA_007135355.1 Wenzhouxiangella sp. | reverse complement strand
GATCCCGCCAATGCTTGCCGCTGTGGCCCCACCCAGGAATGTTCTTCGCTTCATTCCTGACTTCTCAAGTGTTTTCATTCCGCCGTCTCCGTATGACTAGTGCTGAACGTTTTCCGATCAATCCGGAAAGTCGCGACACGCAATGAGGCTACGTGCCCGCTCGAAGCACATGAGAACAGACGGGAAGCGCTAAAGCATTGATCCGCATCAATTAGCTTTAGCTCATGCTAATAAAGTGCAGACTACTTACATCTTTTTTGGGCGGCGAGCGCGGGGCAAAGGAGGGGAAAAAGAAAAAAGGCCTGGCAGGAAAAGCACCAGGCCTTCGGTAGAAAAGAGTCGATGATTCAGTAGGTTCCGGGCGGTCGGAGGTCAGGCGTGGGAACCCGAATCTGCAGCGGGCCGGGCGCGTCCAGCTCTTCCTTGATGGCGTGGCGCATCAGGTCGCGGAAGTCGGAAACCGCCATAAAAAATTCACGCATGATCAAAACCCACACCCGCATACCGTAGCGAGTCAGCACCAGACGATCCCCCTCGTCGCGCAAGGCTCCCATGAGCCGCAGGCCCAGCAATTCCGGCGCCAGGGTGCGGAAAAAGCCTGGATAGCGTGCCTCGGCCACTTTCTTGTCCAGGTTCAGACCGAACAGATTCATGAGCAGGAAGTAACGCAAACGATCGCGATTGGTCAGGGGCTGCTGTCGGCTGATGCCGAACTGGCCCTTTTCGATCTGGCGGTTGTAGTGATTGAGCGAGAAAGTGCTGGAATACAAGATGCCGCCCAGGTAGCTCAGCGAGCCGGAACCCAGGCCCAGGTATTCTTCGTTCTCGATGACGTACTCATCGGTAGTGTCGCCGCGGTGGTTGAAGCACCAGGCCGAGGACGGCTGGTAGTCGGAGGGCAGGGCGTCCAGAATCAGACGGTACATGTGACCTTCGCGGTCAAAATTCACTTCACCCATCATCTTCAGCATCTTGCGCATCGTGCTTTCGGCGCTCATCAGCGGGTAAAAGGTGGTCTGGCTGATCTCGAGCTGGCGCGTGATGATGTCGACATCGCGCAGCAGAGATTCGTCGGTCTGACGGGGCAGGTTGAAAATCATGTCCGCGTTCAGCGTCTCGAAATAGCCATTGGCGCGCTCGAGCGCGGACATGACCTTCTCGGCCGAACCGTACTTGTCATAGCGATCCATCTGCTTGAGCAGGTCGTTGTCCAGGCTCTGGACGCCGACCGACAGCCGGGTTACCCCGGCATCACGCACCTGGGTCATGACTTCGGGCGTGAGGTCGTCCGGGTTGGTTTCCACCGAAATGCTATTGATCGGACTGAGCTTGCGGCACAGATCAAGCGTCTTGGCCAATTCTCCCGGCATGACGGTCGGCGTGCCGCCACCGACGTAGATGTCACCGAAGCGATAGCCGACCTCGTGGGCCATGCGGATTTCCTGGCGCAGGCTTTCGAAGTAGCGCGTGGCCTTGTCTTCCTTGAAACATACTCGATGGAATGAGCAGAACGGGCACAGCACCACGCAGAACGGCACGTGCAGATAAAGCATGTAGGTGCGCGATGGATCGGGCGGGGGCAGGGAATCGCTGGGGGTGAGCCCGTCGAACTTGGTCAGTCGCTTGCTGTTATGGCGAAATCCCGCGGTCAAAACGCGGTCCATGATGGTCACGTGAGGCTTCCTCGCTGGATGGGCGGCTGTTGCTCGACTATTGTACTGACCCGGCGCCAACTTTCGTGCATGAGACCCGGCCGGAAGTGTGGTGTACCATTCAGCCCTTGGCCCGAGCCCTGTCCACAGCCGTTCCAGCCGCCTATGAATAAAAACAACAGCCCCTCCAGCCGGTCAGCCGGCGCCGGCAAGCAGCGCAAATCCGTGCGCGTACCCAGTTATGTCCAGGCGCTCAGCCCACTCGTGGCACTGATTATCATGCTGGTCACCTCCGTGGCCTTGTTTGGCGACGACTCGTCCTACGGCCCCAACCAGATCGCCTTGCTGATCGCCGCGGCCATCGGTGTGCTGATCGCCTTTCGCAACGGCTACCGCTGGGAAGAGATTCAGCAGGGCATTACCAACGGCATCTCGATTGCCATCGGCGCCATTTTGATCTTGTTGATGGTTGGTGCCTTGATCGGCACCTGGCTGCTCGGCGGCATTGTGCCCACGCTGATCTACTACGGGCTGGAGCTGCTCAATCCGGCCTGGTTCTACGCCGCCAGCTGTCTGATCTGTGCCGTGGTGGCCTTGTCCATCGGCAGCTCCTGGACCACGGCGGCAACCATCGGCGTGGCGCTGATCGGGGTGGCCGTCGGCCTGGATCAGTCCCTGGCCATCACCGCCGGAGCGGTGCTCTCGGGTGCCTATTTCGGCGACAAGATGTCGCCGTTGTCGGACACCACCAACCTGGCGCCGGCGGTCAGCGGCAGCGAGCTTTTCGCGCATATCCGCTACATGACCTGGGTCTCGGTTCCCGCTTTGGTCATCGCCGTCATTGGCTATCTGATTCTGGGCGGAGGTAACGCCGAGCAGGCCGATACCGCCGGTCTCTTGGCCATGCAGGAACAGCTGACCGTGTTGTTCAACATCAACCTGGTCATGCTGGTGCCGCTGGCGGTGCTGTTCGGGCTGGCCATGGCCCGCGTTCCGGCCCTGCCGAGCATCTTTATCGGCGCCCTGTTGGGCGGTTTATGGGCCTTGATTTTCCAGCCCGAGCGGATCTCTTCCATGGCGTCCGCCGCCGGCTGGATTGCCAACATCGAGGTGGTTTGGCTGGCGCTGGCCGATGGTACCGTGGTCGACAGCGGTAATGAAAACCTCGATCGCCTGCTCAGCGGCGGCGGCATGTCGAGCATGCTCAACACGGTCTGGCTGATCCTGTGCGCGATGACCTTCGGTGCCGTGATGGAAAGCACCGCCCTGCTGCGCAAGATTCTCGACGGCATCGTCGGCCTGGTCCGCAGCACTGCATCACTGGTGGCCACCACCATCCTGACCGCCTTCGGCACCAACATTATTTCGGCTGACCAATACATGGCCATCGTACTGCCGGGCCGCATGTTCCGGGCGGAATTCAGGGAGCGCGGCCTGGATCCGAGGGTACTTTCGCGCAGCCTCGAAGGCGGCGGCACCATCACCTCGCCGCTGGTGCCCTGGAACACCTGCGCGGTGT
>SLJA01000163.1 GCA_007135355.1 Wenzhouxiangella sp. | reverse complement strand
CTTTTGGCGTTGCTATGATCTTGGCATAGCGGTAATCGCTCTACAAGCACCGTGGTGTTGCGCATGGAGCGACAGGCGGGCAGCATCAGGAAGCGGCAGGACAAACACACAATCTGTTGCGCAAAGTGAGACAGTCGACTCTTTCATTGATCTGCGCGCTGGCCGTATTGGTCGGCTCCGGACCCAGTGCGGCCGATCCTGTGCGGTTTTTGATCGTCGGTGACAGCTGGGCGCAAGAACAATGGAGAGACGAGTCACACAGCCGTGTTTTCAATCGGCACGACTTGGGGGATGTCGGCGTGTCCGGAAGATCCACCACCATCATCGGTTCGACTACCGCCGACTGGTTGATGCCGCAGAACCTTCAGCGCATTACCGCAGAACTCCATAGCCACCCGCATCTCGACACGGTGCAGCTGACCATGGGCGGCAACGATTTCCTGGGCGTATGGAACATGGACTTCACCCAACCTCAGCTTGATAACCTGATAGCCGGTATCCGCTGGAATCTCGAGCTCCTGACGTCCTTTATTCTGAGTCAGCGCGACGACATCGAAATCCTGCTGAGCTTTTACGACTACTCCAATTTCGAAGATACCCGCAGTGGTCTGATCTGGACGTCTTTCTGTGCACCGCTGTGGGCGCGCATGGGTCAGCCCGACCCACTGACGCTCAACACGGGTTTGGGTCAAGTGATCCGAAACGTGATGGAACTGGCCGAAGATAACGACCGGATCAGTCATGTCTTGCATCTTGGCCAGGCACAAAACTTTTTCGGTTTGCCGGGCCAGCCACCGGGCAGCATTCCCGAACCAGGCATGTTGGATCAGCCCAGCCCGGCTGCGGCCATGCGGACGCGGTTGCCTTTCGGAGGGCTGGACTGCTTCCATTTCAACGCCAGCGCCTATGATGTGCTGATCGAGAACCTGGTCGATGGCTATATCGCCGACCGTTACCAACCCGGGCTGTCGCTGCAGCAGGAGGCCGGTTCAGCGACTTATTCCGGGCGCGCCCTGCCCGTGCCGGTCAACACTGATCCGCCGGTTGACACGCTGCTGATCAGCTACAACGGATCGACGAACCCGCCAGTCGATGCCGGCCGCTATGAATTTCTCGCGACCGCCCCGGGGTGGCGAGGCAGCCTTGCCGGGGTCTGGGTAATCGAGCCGGCCGGACAATCCATTCAATTCGATGCTCCGGCTGCCGTAGCCAAGAACGCGCCAGCACTGACACTGACACCGACGGCAAGCTCCGGCCTGGACGTGACTCTGAGCCTGCTGTCCGGACCGGCGGAGCTCAACGGCCATGTCTTGACCTTCACAGGCGAAACAGGAACCGTCGTGCTCCGGGCCGAGCAACCCGGAAACAACAATTGGTTGCCCGCCACGCCGATTGAAAGGGCGATCGAAGTACAACTACAGCCATTCAGCATCCCCCATCCCTCTCGCAGCGAGGCCCTGAAGCGAATCCTTCAGCGCCGGGTTCGCTCTTGAGGTTGAGCCGGGAACCAAGTCAGTTGGCAACTCACTTGCGCCGCGCAGATGGCGTGACAATCCTCCGAAATTTCAGCACCGACAAGCCTATCCATACCTCATGTCTCGATGCGGCTGAAATGCCAACGGTATCGGCATCGCAATCGGCCCCAGTTGATGTTACTTTTCTCACCCGAACTTGCCGAAAACTCCCATCGCATGTTGTTCGAGCGTCCCAGCCTCCCCATGCTCTGCCTCACAGTCTCCCTGTACAGCCTGCTGTGGACGTCCGCTAGCCTGGCCCACTGGACGCCTCGTACCGCACCGACCGGCTGCGACGATCTCAATGCCATCGAGCCAGTCCCCGATCTGGATTTTGAGGCCGATATCCAGCCGCTTTTCAGCACCTGCATCAACTGCCATGGCGCCAATGGCGGCGGCGGGCTTGATCTGCGCCCAGGCGAGGCGTATGCGCAGCTGGTCAACGTGCCCACCAGCAGCCTGCAAGAGCGGCCCCGCGTCGACCCCTTCGACCCGGATAACAGCTCCTTGTTTTTGGCGGTCAACTGCGCATCTCCCGGCGGGCCTTTTTTCTCAATGCCAGGCATAAATGACCCGGAAGCCCGCGCGCTGTTGCGAGACTGGATCAACCAGGGCGCTCGCGAAACACCTTTCGTTCCGACCGTCCCGGACGATGTCAGCCTGGTCAATCTGTTTCCGCCCGGCTCCTTCACCGGCGCACTTGGGCTGACCCATGCCGGCGACGGCTCTGGGCGTATCTTCGTGATTCGGCAAGGTGGAACCATCGACTATTTCAAGCTTGGCAACGAGCCGTCGGTGTTCATGACCCTGACGGCATCGCTTTCCAGCGGTGGTGAGCGTGGACTGCTCGACTTGGCATTTCACCCGCAATTTGGCTCGAACGGGCGTTTTTTTGTCAACTACACTGCCGGTTCAGATCATCCGTTCGGTGCAGCATTGGGAGATACGGTGATTGCCGAGTACCGCGTGGATCCTGAAACCGGTCTTGGCGCTCCAGACAGCGAGCGGGTATTGATGACCGTCGTCCAAGACTTTGCCAATCACAATGGCGGCCAGATGAAGTTCGGTCCGGACGGCTATTTGTACATTGCTATGGGCGACGGCGGCAGCGCCAACGACCCCTGTGACCGCTCGCAGACCCTGGACCCGAATGATCGGGTCATTGGCCCCGCCCCGGATGATCCTCACCTCATCTGCAAGTCAAGCATCACCACCACTCTGCTCGGCAAGATGCTGCGCATTGACGTCGACAGCACCACGCCGGCCGGTAGCAACGGGTTGTGCGGAGCAAACGCGAACGGCTCTGCCGAATACGCTGTTCCCGACGATAATCCATTTGTCGGTCAGGATGCCTGCGCGGAAGTGTGGTCGTGGGGCTGGCGCAATCCGTGGCGCTTCAGTTTCGATCGCGAGACCGGTGACCAGTGGATCGCGGATGTAGGACAAGATCACTGGGAGGAGACAAACCGCGAACCGGCCGAAAATCCCGGTGGAGACAATTACGGCTGGAAGACCTGTGAAGGCAGCTTTGCGCGTGGATCGACCAGCAAGGCCTGCTCATTGACCGAGTCGGTCCTCCCGGTGCTTGAGTATCGAACCGGGGTCGAGGATAACTGCGCAATCACCGGCGGCTATCTTTACCGCGGACCCGTCGAAAGCCTGGT
>SLJA01000154.1 GCA_007135355.1 Wenzhouxiangella sp. | reverse complement strand
TCCAGCCGCTGGACCAGCTCCGCCGTGTGCAGCAGCAGGGGTTTGCCGGCGACCGGGTGGAGGTTTTTCAGCGGGATGCCCTTGCTGCCGCCGCGGGCGGGCACCACCACCAGAATCCGCTGACCGGCACGCATGAGCGGCTTTAGTCCTCGATGCGCACGAAACGACCCTCGCGGGCCGAACGCAGCGCGGCGACGATCACGCGCATGGTGTCCATGCCCGCTTCCATGTCAATGGGAGAGGCCTGGTCGGGGTTCTTGAGCAGATCGGCCATGTGCTCAATTTCGCCGCGGAAATCGTCCGGCCGGGTCTTGCGCACGCGCTCTTCCCGAATGCTTCCGTCGTGGCCAACCATCTTGACCAGGTCGTGCTCGGCATCGACGCTGACCTGCCATTCCAGGTAGCCGTCGGCGCCTTCCAGGCGCAGCCACTTCTGCGCCGGGCGGGTCACCACGTCCTGGACGATGGTGCCGACCAGGCCGCGATCGGTGCGCACCGACAGCTGGGCGATGCGGTCATAGGCAGCCCCCTCGACTTCGACCTCGTCGAGCATGCAAGCGACCTCGGTGATGCGTCCGCAACCGGCCAGCTCGGCGAAGTACTGCCAGATGTTGATCGCGTGCGAGTGCTCGCCCAGGGCGCCGCCGCCTCGGGAGGTGAAGCCCAGATAGGTATCGGCCGGACCGGACAGCCAGGGATGGGCGGCGAAAATGCCGCCCCAGTGCTCGCGGGTCATGGCGCGCAGGGTGGTGATCTCGCCTAAGGCGTGATCTTTCAGCCAGTCGACGGCGATGCGCGTGTGCTCCGTCAGGCGGTGGTTGTAGCCGACCAGCACGCGCACGTCGTTCTGGGCCGCCACCCGCACCAGCTCGGCGCAAGGGGTCAGATCCGGCGGGCACAGCGGTTTTTCGATCAGCATCAGCTTCGGACGGCTGGCGCGCATCTCGGCCAGGGCCAGAGCCAGGTGGGTATCCGGCGGCGTGCCGAGGATGACCACATCGAAGTGCTCATCGTTGATCTGATCCGGCGTGGCCAGGCGAATCTCCTCGTCCCAGGCGCCGTAACGGGCCGGGTAAATGTCGCTGCGGGTGCGCTCCAGAGCGGCCGGATCGACGTCGACAATAGCGACCTGCCAGCCGATCTGGCGGGCGCCGTGGGCCAGGTGATTGCCGATGGAGCCGGCACCGAGGATCTTGACAGTGGTCATCGAAACAATACTCGAGGTTCAGGGACAGGAGACTGGACTTGAGCGGACCTGCGCATTTTACCAAGCTGACCGGGTCAGGCAGGATCCAGGCGAAACACATTGGCCTCCAGCTGCTGCACGACCGGAACCCGGTCCAAGCCAAGACAGACGGCCATCTGCCGACAGCGTTGTTCGACCTCGACCCGATCGATATCCGGAAACATGTGGGCCAGGTACGGCCGATAGTTGGCCGTGCCCGGAACCCGTTCCTCAATCAGGCGCAGCAGCCGGCGCAGGGTCAGCACGCCCGCGGTCCATCGACGGGGGCCCTGTTCCGATTCCGCAACCGGGCTCAGGAAAGACTCCAGCGCGTCGACAATGCGCTCCGATGCCAGTTCACCGGTCTCCAGACCGGCCAGGGCCCGCTGCATCAGCTCGCGGCCGCCGGCCGCCGCCTGCTCGGCAAACACGGCATCAGGGTCGGTACTGGCACGGACGATCCAGTCAACCACTTCCTCGATGCCGGCGGCAGAAAGGCTGATCCCGTTCGGCAGCGGGTGATCATACTGCTCGCACACGACCGGTCGATAGGCCAGCGCCGGACGGCCCAGCTGGTAGGCCTCGACCGCCGTAGTGCAGCCGTTATGGATCAATCCCTGGCTGGCCAACAGCCAGGCCACGACGTTGCCATGCTGGGCGACCGAAACATTGTCAAAACCGGCCGTAAGATGCTCCCAGGTCTGGGCCCGCTCGCTGGGATGCGGGCGAATGACCATGCTGACCTCGGGCAAGCTGCGGGCCAGTGCCGGGATCAAGGCACAGAAAGCCTGAAAAAGTTCGTACTTGTGCGCCGCAAAGCCGCCACGAGGATCATTGGGGCGCTGTTCTCGTAGCCACTTCAGATGACGATTCTGGCGCGGCTGAAGGTGATTGACTCGGGAAAAGTTGGTGTTGAGCAGGATGAAGCGACCGTGGGTGGCCTGGATATCCGCCACCTCGGCGGCGAACAGCTTGCGTAGGCGGCGCGTAAGCAGGTCGGCGCGTGGATTGCCCAGCGCCTGCACCAGAGGACCCTGGTAGTCGGGATGCTCGGTCCAGGCCCGCGCGTTGTCCTCGCCCCAGGCGATCAGCAGTTCGGGCGTGTTCAGCGTGGCTGCATCGACCTTGGTCTTCCAGTACACCTCGCGCGAGGCCCAGACCAGGCCCTCTTCGTCCCACAGCACCAGGCGGTGGCCACAGGCGCGCGCGATCTCAAGGTTATGGCGGCTGCGCGCGGTCAGGCTCTTGCCGATATAGACCCCCGGTGGGAAGCGGCCCAGGCTCAGGTCGATGTTTTTCTTGCTGCCGACGACGGCCGAGTGGCCGCGCGTGGTAGCCAGCAGGGCCAGCAGCAGCTTGGCATCGAACTCTCTGACCCGCGTTTCGCAGGGCAGGATGAGCAGTCTGCGAGCCGCCACGATGTCAACCGCCAAACCGGGCCAGCAGTTCGGGGGCCAGGCGCTCGCTCACCAGGCGGTCGATGCGCTCGATCTCTTCATCGCTGAAGTAGTCGCGGTAGCCGCCGACCTTGCCGCGCCTGACCTTGTAGGAATCCGGATCCTCGACGTTGCGCGCCTGCAGGCGGCTATTCTGGAAGAAGTTCTCGCGCTCCTTGCGCTTGAGCGCCTCGAAGGAGGTGAATTCGACCGCCTCGTCGATCTCTTCGGCGCTGAAATCCTGCTCCAGGAACGACAGCAGGCTGGCCATTTCCTCGCGCGGCTCGGCCCGAAGCCGCTCGTAGAACAGGCGGTAGACGCGCTGCCAGCCGTCGAGCTCCCGGTGCCAGAAGTTCAGGTATTCGCAGATCGCCGGCAGCCCCAGCGGCGAATGCATGACGAAATCGAACATCGAGCCCTGCTGTTCGACCTCGTACAACTCGCGCTTGTAGGCACTGGCCCGGCGCGTGGACTGGAAGTATTCGGACACCGCCACGTCGCGCGGGTCGCGCAGCAGGAACACCACCG
>SLJA01000061.1 GCA_007135355.1 Wenzhouxiangella sp. | reverse complement strand
CGAGCCGATCCGTCCGGCCCTCGAAGCGGGCGATGTCCTCAAAATCCTCTTACTAGCCGACGTTGGCAACAAAGGCGACGGCTTCATGCCCCTGCTGTAGCCGCGCCGTCAAGATGTAAAAAATCGCCCTGCGGAGCATCCAATGTAGTAAGCAACCCATCAACCCACCGCGTGCTTTTGCCGTGACTGAAGACTTCAAACAGGTGATTTCCGAGCATCAGCCGCAGCTGGTGAGGATTGCTCGCCACTATGCGGGCCCGAACGACTGGCAGGACCTGCTGCAGGAGATTTCGATCTCGCTCTGGAAGGGACTGCCAGGGTTCGAGGGTCGGGCTAGTTTGTCGACCTGGATCTACCGGGTGGCGGTCAATACAGCCCTGCAGCAAGTGCGCAAGCGCTCGATTCCCACCGAGCCGCTGATGGTGGAGCCCGTCGCCAGCACGGACGTGGACGATCCCATGGCACTGCTCGAGCGCTTTCTGGCCAGCCTGGATCCGGTCAACCGAGCGGTTTTGCTGCTTGATCTGGAGGGCTTGCCGCGCGAGGAAATCGCCGATGTATTGGGCATCAGCGCAGGCGCAGTGGCGGTGCGCATGACACGACTGAAGCAGCGTTTCAGCGAGCAATTTGTGGAGGAAGAATCATGAACTGGAATGACATCCAGGCGCAATGGAAGGAATCGACCCATCCATCCGCGTCTATCGAAGCGGCTGAGCTCGTGACCCCCCGGCCCATCTGGCGGATCATCCAACGTCGCGACAGGCTTGAGAGCGTGGTTGGTGTGCTGCTGGCCCTCTTCTTCGCCGGCATGTCTGTGCTGCTGTTTCAGACCACGCTGCTCCTACCGGCACTGTTCGCCCTGTGGCTGACGCTGGTCTGTCTCTATATCCCGCTGCGTTTGCGCCATACGCGCCAGATGATCCCAACGCCGGATCCGGGGCGACCGGTGATCGAGTTTCTTCGCGATGAGCGTGCGGCTTTGGAGGGTCAGCGACACTTGCTGCGCTCGGTCTGGCTTTGGTACTGGGGTCCGATTGCCGTGGGCGTGATTGGCTTCTACGTCAGCATCACCGGCTGGAATACGAGATCGCTGGCCTATGTGGCGATCGTTATCGCGGTCTGCGCCGTCATTGAATACCTCAACCGAAAAGCGGTCCGCCATTCCATTATTCCGGCGATGGCCGCAGTTGACCAGCAAATCGCCGATTTGATCGAGGATCTGGAGGGACAGCGTGAACAATAATCGCAGCGCGGTGTTCTGCCTTCAGGGCATGTGCCTGCTGATTGCGCTATGTTTCCAAACCATGGCAAACGCAAACAATCCCTTGACCGACTTGCTCGACAGCCTGGAACAAGCGGTCGCTTCCGGCACGGCGCTATCGGTGCGGGGCGCCGTATTGCAGGGCGATGACATCACCGAGTTCGGCTTCGGCCGTCTTGCGCCGGATGACCCGACTGCGCCGGACCGCGACAGCGCTTACCAGATTGGATCGATCACCAAGGTCTTTACCCATCTGCTCCTGGCCGAGATAGTCGCCCACGGCACGCTTCGATATGAGACGAGGATTGCCGAGATTCTGGGTGGTGAGATCGAGTTCGCTGACCCCGCAGTGGGCGAGATCACGCTGTTACAGCTGGCGACCCATAGCAGCGGGCTGCCGCGACTGCCGCTCAATCTGATTACTGCTGATTTGACCGATCCCTACGCCCACTACGGCGAGCAGGAACTGCTGGCCGCTTTGGCGCGGATTGGCGACGATCAGGGCTTGCTTGATCAGCAAAGCTACTCGAACTTCGGCGCCGGGCTGCTGGGCTATCTGCTGGGCCGGGTGAATGGCAGCAGCTATGGGCAAGCCCTGGCCTCGCATGTGCTGGAGCCTCTGGGCCTGAACCATACTGGCATGGTGCTGTCCGGCCGCGTGGCGAGTCCATGGGCTAGCGGCGCGGTGGTTCCGGCCTGGTCTTTTGATGCCCTGGCCGGAGCCGGCGCGCTGTGGAGCACCACATCCGATCTGGTTCGGCTGGCACAGGCGGTCGTCGGAGCGCGATCGCATCAACTCCAGCAAGACCTGGCGGCTGGTCTGGTAGCGGTCATCGACATTGGCGATGGCCTGTCAGTCTCTCCGGTTTGGCATATCGCCGAAACTGAAGCCGGCCCGGTGTATTGGCATAACGGTGGAACGCACGGCAATACCAGTTTTTTGGGGATTCGTCCGGCAACCGAGGAAGCGCTGATCGTGCTGCTGGCCGGTGAGCTGGACGCGACCAACGCCGCATTGAGCTGGTTTGGCTTCAGACCTGACGCGACTGACAGTGCGCGCGCACGCGTCGACATGGATCGTCAGGCCTTGCAGACTTATGTTGGCGAATATGCGCTTGCACCCGGCGTGGTGTTTACCATCCGGCTACAGGACGAAATGCTGGAAGCGCGACTGACCGGGCAGTCTTTCTTGCCAATCCTGCCGCGCGCCGAAGACATTTTCTTCTACCTTGACGTGGACGCCGAATTGCACTTCGAGCGCAATGAAGCTGGCGAAATCGTCGCCCTGATCCTTCACCAGGGTGGCATGCAGCAGCGGGCAGATCGCGCCCGCTGATCAGCCAGGCTTGGGGCAACGGCAATCCCTGAATCGCGCCGGGCTTCTTAAACCGGCGCTCGCCGAACGGCAGCGAGAATGATGGCCAGCCCCACCATCACCCCACCCGCCGCAGCCGCCAGCTGCACCGACTCGACAATGCCCTCCTCGCGCAGGTAGATGCCTGCTGCCACCCACAGAAACACCGCGCCATAGATCAGGTCGCGGGTGACGGTGGTCATCCAGATATAGACGGCAGTGGCGATTACGACCGTAACCAGCGCCCATTCGTCCATGGCCAGTTCCAGCGGCCAGAACTGCCGGTCGTAGAACCAGTTGGCCAGGTTGGCGAGTGCTGCGGTGGTCGCCCAGCCGAAGTAGAGGCTGAAGGGGGCGTCGATCAGCAGGCGGCCGGTCCAGGTCGGGCGTCGGCGGCGCAGTTTGCTGGTGATGGCGATCAGGGTGATAAGGATGATGCCGGTCAGGATGAGACTCAGGCCGATCTGCTGGTAGTGCCAGGCGAAGATCCAGCCGAAGTTGGCGGCGGCGTTGACCAGGAACAGCGGGGCGATGCCGGCGGCGCGCGCCCGCAGCTGCATCGACCCGAACAGCGCGGTG